>WHSM01000431.1 GCA_009380105.1 Micromonosporaceae bacterium | reverse complement strand
CTGGGACCCGACCGCGGAGCCCAGCGTCGAGATCCAGTTCACGCCGTCCCGGGTGCTGATGCAGGACTTCACCGGCGTGCCGTGCGTGGTGGACCTCGCCACCATGCGCGAAGCGGTGCGCGAGCTGGGCGGCGACGCGGCCAAGGTCAACCCGCTCGCCCCGGCCGAGCTGGTGATCGACCACTCGGTGATCGCCGACATCTTCGGCCGGCAGGACGCCTTCGCCCGCAACGTGGAGCTCGAGTACCAGCGCAACAAGGAGCGCTACCAGTTCCTGCGCTGGGGCCAGGGCGCGTTCAACGAGTTCAAGGTGGTGCCGCCCGGCACCGGCATCGTGCACCAGGTCAACATCGAGTACCTGGCCCGGGTGATCTTCGCCCGGGACGACGGTTCGGGTCAGCTCTGTGCGTACCCGGACACCGTCGTCGGCACCGACTCCCACACCACGATGGTCAACGGCCTCGGCGTGCTCGGCTGGGGCGTCGGCGGCATCGAGGCCGAGGCCGCGATGCTCGGCCAGCCGGTGTCGATGCTGATCCCTCGCGTAGTCGGGTTCAAGCTCAACGGGTCGCTGCCCGAGGGCGCCACCGCCACCGATCTGGTGCTCACGATCACCGAAATGCTGCGCCACCACGGCGTGGTCGGCAAGTTCGTCGAGTTCTACGGCCCCGGCGTCGCCGCGGTGCCGCTGGCGAACCGGGCCACGATCGGCAACATGAGCCCCGAGTATGGCTCCACCGCCGCGATCTTCCCGATCGATGAGGAGACCATCCACTACCTTCGCCTGACCGGACGGGACGACGCCCAGGTGGCGCTGGTCGAGGCGTACGCAAAAAAGCAAGGGCTCTGGCACTCTGCTGACCCGGATCCGAGCGTGGAGCCGGTCTACTCCGAGCAACTGGAGCTGGATCTTTCCACTGTGGAGCCGTCGCTCGCCGGCCCGAAGCGGCCGCAGGACCGGGTGCCGCTCGGCCGCGCCAAGACCCTGTTCCGAGGAGCTCTCAAGGACTACGTCGGCAACGGCATCGCCGGCGCGACCGACGAGTCCAGCGCGGAGTCCTTCCCCGCGAGCGACTCCCCGGCCATCGGCCACGGCGACCCCGGCGACGCGCCGCGGGACCTGGCCTCCGCCGCGGTCGGCGCGAACGGCCGCGCCACCAATCCGGTCCGAGTGGTCTTGGAAGACGGCACGGAATGCGAGGTCGACCACGGCGCCGTGGTGATCGCCGCGATCACCTCCTGCACCAACACCTCCAACCCGCAGGTGATGCTCGGCGCCGCACTGCTCGCCAAGAACGCCGTCGACAAGGGGCTCAACCGCAAGCCGTGGGTGAAGACCACCCTCGCCCCCGGCTCCAAAGTGGTCATGGACTACTACGAGCGGGCCGGCCTCACTCCGTATCTGGAAAAGCTCGGCTTCCACCTCGTCGGGTACGGCTGCACCACCTGCATCGGCAACTCCGGCCCGCTGCCGGAAGCGATCAGCCAGGCGGTCAACGACAACGACCTCTCCGTGGTCTCGGTGCTCTCTGGCAACCGCAACTTCGAAGGCCGGATTCAGCCAGACGTGAAGATGAACTACCTGGCGTCCCCGCCGCTCGTGGTTGCCTACGCGCTCGCCGGCACCATGGACATCGACCTGGCGAACGAGCCACTTGGCGTCGGGTCAGACGGCCAGCCGGTGTTCCTCAAGGACATCTGGCCGTCGTCTGCTGACATCGAGGAAGTGATGGGCACGGCGATCGCCTCCGAGATGTTCTCCCGGGACTACGCTGACGTTTTCGCCGGCGACCAGCAGTGGCAGGCCCTGCCGACCCCGACCGGCGACACCTTCGATTGGGCTGGCGACTCGACGTACGTGCGCAAGCCTCCGTACTTCGACGGCATGACCGCCGAGCCGCCGCCGGTGACCGACATCTCCGGCGCCCGGGTGCTCGCCAAGCTCGGCGACTCGGTCACCACCGACCACATCTCGCCAGCGGGCGCGATCAAGCCGGACTCCCCCGCCGGCCGCTACCTTGTCGAGCACGGCGTGGAGCGCAAGGACTTCAACTCGTACGGCTCCCGGCGCGGCAACCACGAGGTGATGATCCGCGGCACGTTCGCCAACATCCGCCTGCGCAACCAACTCGCCCCCGGCACCGAGGGCGGCTTCACGCGGGACTTCACGGCCGGCGACGCCCCGGTGACCACGATCTACGACGCGGCGGTCAACTACGCCGAGGCCGGTGTGCCGCTGGTGGTGCTGGCCGGCAAGGAGTACGGCTCCGGGTCCTCGCGGGACTGGGCGGCGAAGGGCGCCCGGCTGCTCGGGGTGCGGGCGGTGATCGCCGAGTCCTACGAGCGGATCCACCGCTCCAACCTGATCGGCATGGGCGTGCTGCCGCTGCAGTTCCCGGAGGGACAGAACGCCGAGTCGCTGGGGCTCACCGGCGAGGAAACCTTCGAGATCACCGGTGTGACGGCCCTCAACGACGGCGGCACGCCGCGGACCGTGAAGGTCAAGGCCGACGACGTGGAGTTCGACGCCGTGGTCCGCATCGACACGCCCAGCGAGGCCGACTACTACCGGCACGGCGGCATCCTGCAGTACGTCCTGCGCAAGATGCTGGCCAGCTAAGCCACGCCGACAGCCGGCAGTCAACGGGCGCCGAGGGCGACGCCGACCTTGCTGCCCGGCAGCGCCACGTCCACCACCACCGGCAGGTGGTCGGAGGACTCGCTGGCGATCACCGCCGCGCTGCGGGCCACCACGTCGTCGGAAGACAGCACGTAGTCGATCCGAGCGTGCGGCGACTCCGCGTCGTAGGTGTGTCCGGGGCCCACACCCGCGTCCAGCCAGGTGTCGCTGAGGTCCTTGGTGATCTCGATGATCTCCGGCGCCTCAGGGGTGGCGTTGAGGTCGCCGACCAGGATCACCGACTCGTCCGGGTCCCCGATCAGCTCCCGGATCCGAGTGACCTGCGCCATTCGCTCGGCGGTCGAGGTGTGCTGCAGGTGGGTGTTGTAGATCCGCACCGGCACGCCGCGCACCGTGACCAGAGCGTGCAGCAGGCCGCGCTGCTCCGCGCCGGGCCGCATCGGCAGGAAGGTGTTGCTCCACTCCAGGATCGGGTGGCGGGAGAGCACCGCGGTGCCGTACTCGCGGCGCGGCGCGCCCGGCTGCAGCGGGGCGTAGCTGAGGTTGGCGCCGTAGACCACGTGCATCTGAAGCCGGCGGGCGAGCCATTGCGCCTGGTCGACGAAGTCGCTCCGGGAGGAGAAGTGCCGGTCGACCTCCTGCAGGCCCACGACCTCAGCCTCTTGCTGCTCGACCAGCTGGGCGATGCGTTCCAGGTCAAGCCGGCCGTCGACGCCGACACCGTGATGGATGTTGAAGCACATCACCCGCAGCGGCCGTTCCGGCGCCTGCGGGGAGTCGGGCGCCGCGGCGGCGGGCCCGGAGGCTCCCGCCAGCAGACCGGCCGCCATCGTCGCCGCGGCGAGGACTCGCGCGAAAAACATCTCCGTACTCCCAGGGATGAGTAGAGGATTTTTCCGCACGCTACCGGCTGCCGGGG
>WHSM01000209.1 GCA_009380105.1 Micromonosporaceae bacterium | reverse complement strand
GTGCTGGTCTACAAGGGCACCAGGGTGTTCAACTTCGCGCAGGGCGAGTTCGGCACGGTGGCGGCGTTCGTGGCGTGGGCGCTGCTGGTCCACGCGCAGCTGCCGTACTGGCTGGCGGCCCTGGCGGCCCTGGCAGCGGCGGTCGCGCTGGGCCTGACGATGGAGCGACTCGTCGTCCGGCCGCTGCTGGACTCGCCCCGGATCACGCTGCTGGTCGCCACCGTCGGCGTCGCCCTGTTCGTGATCGGCGTGACCGTGCTGGTGGCCGAGCCCGAGCCCCGGGCGCTGGAGCCGGCCGTCGCCGGGGGCAGCGTGAGCATCTTCGGCGCCGGCGTCAGGCCGCAGCAGTTCGTGGTGGTGGCGGTGCTGATCGCCGTGGCCGCCGCGTTGGCGTGGTTCTTCTCCCGCACCGACGTCGGCCTGGCCGTGCTGGCCACCTCCCAGGACACCTTCGCCACCAAGGTGGTCGGGATCAGGACGCCGATGGTGTCGCGGCTGATCTGGGGCCTCGCCGCGCTGCTGGGCGGCATCGCCGGGCTGATGCAGGCGCCGATCAACGTGTTCTACCCCGGCTTCATGACCGCGGTCACATTGGTGCCGGCGTTCACGGCCGCCGTGCTGGGCGGCATGACCAGCCTGCCTGGCGCGTTCGTCGGCGGGGTGCTGCTCGGCATGATGCGGGGTCTCGGCGAGTACGTGCTCGGCCAGAAACTCGGCATTCCCGGCGCCGCGGACCTGACGGTCTTCTCGATGTTGCTCATCGTGCTGTTGGCGCGGCCGCAGGGCCTGCTCGGCAAGGAGGCGTGACGTGGCGGCCGTTTCGACGATCCCGACTGCCAGGCCCGAGTTCACACTCTCGCGCACGGGCGTGGTGTGGCGGGCGCTGGCCGCGCTGCTGCTGTTGAGCGCGGTGCTGGCGCTGCCGCTCTTGGCCGACACCACCTGGAACCAGCGCATCTCGCTCGCCGCGATCTACGCGGTCATCGGACTGTCGATCAACGTCCTCACCGGACATGCGGGTCAGATCTCGCTCGGCCACCAGGCCTTCGTGGGGATCGGCGCGTTCGCCTCGGCGTTCACGGTGTCGCGTCTCGGCGGCGACTTCCTGATCGCGATCGTCGTGGCGGGTCTGACCGGGGCTGCGCTCGCCGCGCTGCTGGGCCTGGTCGCCCTACGCGTGACCGGCCTGTATTTGGCGCTGGTCACTCTGGCCTTCGGGCTCACCGCGGAGACCACCGTGTTCAATTGGCGCGCGTTCACCGGCGGTGGTGCGGGCGCGCTGGCGCCGCGGCCTCCGCTGCTGCAGACCGACATGGCGTACGCGTACCTCTGCCTGGGGGTTCTCGGTATGGTCCTGCTGCTGGACTGGCGGCTGGTCAAGTCGAAGGCCGGCCGGGCGATCGTCTCGGTGCGCAACAACGAGCGGGTCGGGGCCACGCTCGGCATCAACGCGACGGCGTACAAGCTGCTGGCGTTCGTGATCAGCGGGTTTCTGGCGGGCCTGGCCGGCTCCCTGTTCGCGCACTGGACCACCGTGGTCAACGCGCCGGACTTCGACTTCCAGGTGGCGCTGCTGTGGGTGCTGATGGCGGTCGTCGGAGGCCTGGGCTCCCGCGCCGGCGTGGTGATCGGCTCAGGGTTCTTCGCGCTGCTGCCGCTGGTGCTGCCGGAGCTGCTGGAGGAGATCCCGAACCGTCCTGAGTTCCTGGGCGAGGCGACGCTGCACGTGGTGGCGCCGCTGCTCGGCGCGCTGCTGTTGCTGCTGACGCTGATCCTCTACCCGGGCGGGATCGGTCAGCAGCTGTTGCCGTTCCGCCGCTGGATGGCCGGCGGCCCGTTCCTGGAGCACCGCGGCCACGGCGCCGAAGCGCCGCCGGAAGCCGCCTCCGCCACTCGGAAACCGGACGCCGCCGCCCCCGCGGCGGAGGAGCCGGCCGCGCCGGAGCCGTCGCCTGTGGAGGCGCATGCCGACCCGTACGTCGGCTCGCACGTCGACGAGGAGGTACGGTGATGGCGCGGCTGCTGGAGGTGCGGGGCATCAGTCTGAGGTTCGGCGGCCTGCAGGTCCTGGGCGGCGTGGACCTGGACGTCTACGAGCACCAGATCGTCGGGCTGATCGGTCCGAACGGCGCCGGGAAGACCTCCTTCTTCAACTGCCTGACCGGCATCTACCAGCCGCAGCACGGTGTCGTGGAGTTCGCCGGCAACGACATCTCGGGCCTGCCGACGCACAAGCGGGCGCAGCTCGGGCTGGCGCGCACCTGGCAGAACCTCGGCGTCGTCCGCACGCTGACCGTCTTCGAGAACGTGCTGACAGCGCTGCACCAGCACGCCGGGTACAGCGTCTTCTCGGGCCTGCTCGGGCTGCCGATCAGCCTCGACCGGGAACGTGTGCTCCGCCGCGACGCGGAGGAGATCCTCGACTACCTGGGCCTGCGGCCGTACGCGACGGAGCGGGTCGGCGACCTGTCGTACGGCATCCAGAAGAAATGCGACCTGGCGATGGCGCTGGCCAGCGACCCGGCGGCGCTGCTGCTCGACGAGCCGTCGTCCGGGATGAGCCCGGAAGAGGCGCACCAGCTCGGCGGCACGCTGCGTCACCTGCGGGACTCGCTGAAGCTCACCATCCTGATGATCGAGCACCACGTGCCGTTGGTGGTCGGCGTGTGCGACTACGTGTACGTGCTCAACTTCGGCGAGGTGCTCGCCACCGGGGCGCCGGCGGAGATCCAGCGGCACCCGGACGTGGTGGCCGCGTACCTCGGAGACGGCTTGGAGGAGGTGTCAGATGCCTCTGCTTGAGGTGGCGGGCCTGCGGGCCGGGTACGGCGCGGTCCCCGTGCTCCACGGCGTGGACCTGGAGGTCGAGGAAGGCTCCAACGCGGTCCTGATCGGACTCAACGGCGCCGGCAAGACGACCACCCTGTTGAACCTGGCAGGGCTCCTGCGCGGCAGCGGCGGCGCGGTCCGCTACAACGGCGTCGACCTCGGCGCGATGGACACCGCCGAGCGGGTGCGGCGCGGCATCGTGCTGGTGCCGGAGGGCCGGCGGGTGTTCCCGGCGTTGACGGTGGCGCAGAACCTTCGTCTCGGGGCATGGCCACGCCGGCGGGACAGCCGCCGCGTCAACGTCAACCTGGGTCGGGTGTTCGAGTTGTTCCCGAGGCTGCACGAGCGTCGTGATCAGCTCGCGGGCACGCTCTCCGGCGGCGAGCAGCAGATGCTGGCGATCGGCCGCGGCCTGATGGCCTCACCGCGCCTGCTGCTGATCGACGAGGCGTCGCTGGGCCTGTCGCCGAAGCTGGTTGGGCAGGTTTTCGCGGCGGTGCGACGGATCAACGCCGAAGGCGTCACCGTGCTGATGGTCGAGCAGAACGCCGGTGTGCTCGGCAGCGCCGACCGCGCGTTCCTGATGCAGAAGGGCCGGATCGAGTACGCCGGCAAAGGCTCCGAGATGCTGCAGCAGGAGACGCTGCGCGCCGCGTACTTCGGCGACTAGCGCCCTGGCTCCCGAGATCTTGAAGTCCTATGGGGCTGCGCGCCCCACAGGATTTCAAGATCTGCGATCAGCGGTCGATCGGGCGCAGCCCGTCGATCATTGTGTCGGCGCTGCCCGGCTTCGCTGGTTCGGCGGCTTCCAACGACGTGGCTTCTGACGACGCCGAGGTCTCCCGGGCGCCTACCGGGACCGGCTCGGTGTGCTTGACCTCCCGCTGGCCCGGGATCGCAGCCGTCGTGTCGGCCGAGTCGTCAGCCGGTGAGCTGGCTGCGGTGAGCTGCTGAGCGATCTTGTCGCCCTCGACCCGGATCTGGGCGAGCACCAGCAGCCCGACTCCGATGACGATCAGGCCCAGCCCGGCGAAGCCGCCGGAGAGCAGGAACGGCATCTGACAGTCGACGCAGGCGTACTTCGCCATGCCGTTCCATCCGAGGACGATGAGGGTGCCGCCGAGCAGCGTGAACAGCAGCCCGAGCATGCGAAGTCGCGAGATCTGAGGGTTCGGCATCGCCGCGGCCATCCTTTGTGGTGAAAGTTGCGAAAACCCCCCGAAAAACTACCCGCCGCAGTCTACCGGTGAGTACTCCCGCGTCCAGACCCGCCCGGACCAGGTTCACCCACACGGCCACAGCGCGGCTGAGCGGTTAGAACTTGGGGGAGTCCGGGGCCTCCAGCAGGCCGAGTCGCAGCGCTGTCATCAGGGCCTGTGCGCGGTTGGCGGCGCCGAGCTTCTCGTACAGCTTGGAGATGTGGGTCTTGGCCGTGGACTCGCTGACGTAGAGCTGCTTGGCGATCCCGGCGACGCTCATCCCGTCGGCGAGCAGCTTGAGCACCTGGCCCTCGCGCGGCGAGAGCTGCGGACCGGAGGGCGCCAGGCGGCGCTTCATGGCCTCGGCGAGATCGGCGGCGGTGAACGCGTTCGGGGACGACGCCGCGTGCCGGGCCGCGGCGACCACGTCGTCGGCGGGGGCGCTCTTCGGCACGAACGCGCTCGCGCCGGCCTCGAGAGCGCCGAAGAGCTGGTCGTCGCCGGCGTACATGGTCAGAACCACGATTCCCAGCGTCGGGTGCGCCTTGCGGAGCTGGCGCGTGGCCTCCAGGCCGCTGCCGTCCGGCAGCCGCAGGTCCATGATCACCACATTCGGCGACAGCGCGGCGGCCTGCCGCACGCCGGCTGCCGCGGTGTCGGCCTCGCCGACGACTTCGAACTGCGCGTCGCGCTGGAACGCGTGGCGCAGCCCTTTCCGTATCAGGTCGTGATCGTCCACCAGCAGAACCTTGGTGCGTCCCGCGGGCATTGGGCTACTGGTCATCCTGCCTGCTCACCCCCTCTGGTGCCGACACCGTGTCGCGTCGGCCGTCCGCGCCGAGGACCACGACCACAGTAGTCCCTTGCGGGTCTCGCGATTGGATCCGCAGCTGGCCGCGGATCCGGTCGGCTCGCTCAGCCATGATCGACAGACCATACCGGCCTTCGGGCGGTTCTGCGTCGATGCCGTGCCCGTCGTCGGAGACTTCGATCCGAGCGTACGGGGGATCTACTTCGCATGTCACCCAAAGGTTCTCGGCTCGGGCGTGTTTGCGCGCGTTGGTGATCGCCTCCTGCGCGATCCGCAGCAGCTCGGCCTCGGTGGCGGCGGGCAGCCGCGCGGTGGACTCGTCCAGCGACAGGTGCACCCGCAGGCCGGCCGACGCGCCGACGGTGCGGGCGTAGTCCGCGATCGCGCTGGTGAGCCCGCCGTGCCGGTCGACCTCACTGCGCAGCTCGAACAGCGACAGCCTCAGCTCGGTGATCACCCGGGTCACCTCGGCGCGCAGGCTGCGCAGATCCGCCGCCGCCTCCGCCGCGTCGCCGGGGTCCTCCGGCAGCCGCGCGAGCGCGTTGTCGATGCCGTACCCGACCATCACGAGCTCCTGCGCCACGCCGTCGTGGATCTCCCGCGCCAACCGCTGCCGCTCCTCGCTGGTGGCCAGCGAGCGCACGTCGTCGAAGAGCAGCGCCGCCTCCAGACGCAGCGCGGCCGGGGCGCTCAGATCGGTCACCGCGGCCACCACCTGCCGGTCGTACGCCCCGGGACGGTCCGACTCCACCGCGATCAGGCCCACGGTGCGCACCCCGGCCACCAGTGGCGCCACCAACACCGCGACGTGGCCGTCCGCCGGCTGGGACCGCGACAGCGACCGGTTGGCCACCTGCGGCTGCTGGCTCGCCCACGCGTCCGCCACCGGAGTGTCGGCGTCGAGGTTGGTCTCCCAGTCGATCCGGTCGGAGCCGTACTGGGCGAGCACCACGAGCCGGCCGCCGCCGCTGACCGACAGCACGGCCGCCCGGTCCGAGGGCACCGTGGCCCGCACCTCGTCGAGCAGGTGCATCGAGATCCCACCCGGATCCAGGGTGCCGCCCGGCAGATGGCGGGCCACCGTGCGGAGCTGGGTCAGCAGGCGGGTCGCTTCGGCGTACGGCTGCGGCCGCGCCGGCGCCGACAGCGCGCGCCGCAGCCAGGTGACCAGCGCGGCGGCGCTGGCCGCGATCAGCAGCCACTCCACGGCAGGCACGGCGAAGGCCGCATCGGTCAGTCGGCCGAGGCGCCAGCCGGCCGCGACCGCCATGACAGCCCCGACTGCGACCAGGGCGTACGCGTCGCGGGCTCCCTGGTAGACGCAGGCGACCGCGACGGGCACGACCACGTACGCCATCGGGGCCCCCATGGCGCCGGGCAGCGCCGCGGCCGCCGTGGTCGCGACCAGCACCTCGGCGATCCGTCCCAGTCGGCCGAGCAACGGGTCCGAGGGCGCGAACAGGCCGGGGGTCGCGGAGACCGCCAACGCCACGCACCACGCCACGGCTGCGGTCAGCGCCGGTCCGGCGATCCCCGGGCCGTCCGAGGTCCCAGCGGCGACCAGGGTGAGCGCGACGACCGCGCCCAGCACCCCGACCCGGAGCGCCGTCTGCGCCGCTGTGGCGCGGATCGGCGGCGCGGCGGGCGCCCGGCCGGAGTCAGGAGTAGATCGCGGTGATTTCGTCGGCGTACTCCTTCAGAACCACGTTCCGCTTGACCTTCAGCGACGGAGTCAGGTGACCGGTGTCCACGGTGAAGTCCGTAGGCAGGATCCGGAACTCCCGGATCGACTCGGCCTTCGACACGGCCTTGTTCGCCTCGTCGATCGCGGACTGGACCTCCTTCCGCACGTCCTGATCCTGCCGCGCGTCGTCCAGCGCCAGTCCGGCGGGCTTGCCGTGCAGGTCCAGCCACCCCGGAAGCGCCTCCTCGTCAAGGGTCACGAGAGCGGCGATGAACGGCTGCTGATCGCCGACCACCACGCACTGGCTGACCAGGGCGTGCGCCCGGACCCGGTCCTCCAGCACGGCCGGGGCGACGTTCTTGCCGCCCGCCGTGACGATCAGCTCCTTCTTGCGGCCGGTGATCCTCAGGAAGCCGTCGTCGTCCAGCTCGCCGATGTCGCCGGTGTGGAACCAGTCGTCCGCGTCGATCGCCTCGGCGGTCGCGGCGTCGTTGTTCCAGTAGCCCTTGAAGATGCTGTCGCCCTTGATCAGCACTTCGCCGTCGTCGGCGATCCGCTCGGCGATGCCGGGCAGCGGACGCCCCACGGTGCCGATCTTGAAAGAGTTCTCCATGTTGACGTTGCTGGCGGCGGAGCTCTCGGTGAGGCCGTATCCCTCGTACACGGTCAAGCCGATGCCGCGGTAGAAGTGCGCCAGCCGCGGGCCCAGCGGCGCGCCGCCGGAGATCGCCTCGCGGCACTGGCCGCCCAGCGCGGCGCGCAGCTTGGCGTAGACCAGCCTGTCGAACAGGGCGTGCTTGAGGCGCAGTCCGAGGCCGGCGCTTCCGGCGTCCTGGGCCTGGCTGTAGGCGATGGCGGTCTGCTCGGCGCGGTCGAAGATCGGCCCTTTCCCGCCGGCGTGTGCCTTGTGCTTGGCGCCGTTGTAGACCTTCTCGAACACCCGCGGCACCGACAGCAGGAACGTCGGCTTGAACTCGGCGAGGTCGGCGAGCAGGTTCTTCACGTCCGGGGCGTGGCCGAGGCGCGCCTTGCCCTCGACCGCGCCGAGCTGGATGATCCGCGCGAAGACGTGGGCCAGCGGCAGGAACAGCAACGTCGCGGCTTCCCGGTTGAACAGCGCCTGGAGCCCCGGGATCACGTTCGCGGTCGCCGAGTACAGGTTGCGGTGGGTGAGCACGCAGCCTTTCGGGCGGCCGGTGGTGCCGGAGGTGTAGATCAGCGTGGCCAGGTCGTCGGCTTTGCGGGACACGCGACGCTG
>WHSM01000402.1 GCA_009380105.1 Micromonosporaceae bacterium | reverse complement strand
TTCGCGGTGCTGCGCCTGCGGCAGTCACCCGAGCGGCTGGACCGGTCCTCGCGCTTCTACGGCTCCCACACAAAGGCCGCCTGGGTCGTGCTGGGGATGATCTTCATGGTCATCCTGACCCTGCTGGTCTACCGGGGCGCGCAGTTCAACACCGGCCACCTCCCCTTTGGGGAGACCAGGTGGGCCTTCGCCTCCTGGTTGACCGCTGAGGCGCTGGCACCGCTCGGCGCCACCGCCAACGATGTGATCGAGACCGTCTTCGTGCTCGGCAACCTGGCGGTGATCTTCGCATTCCTGATCATCGTGCTGCACTCCAAGCACCTGCACATCTTCCTGGCGCCGATCAACGTGGTGACCAAGCGGATTCCGCATGGGCTGGGCGCGCTGCAGCCGCTGATGGCCGAGGGCAAGCCGCTGGACTTCGAGGAGGCCGACCCCGAGAAGGTGCCGTTCGGCGCCGGCCAGGTGGAGAACTTCACCTGGAAGGGGCTGCTGGACTTCGCCACCTGCACCGAGTGCGGCCGGTGCCAGTCGCAGTGTCCGGCATGGAACACCGAGAAGCCGTTGTCGCCGAAGCTGTTGATCATGGCCCTGCGCGACAACGCGTTCGCGAAGGCCCCGTACATCCTGGCCGGTGGTCACAAGGACCCGACGGGCGAGGAGCAGGCCACCGAGGAGCAGCTCAAGGGCGTCAATGCCTTGGCGCTGGCCGAGGCGGAGCGGCCCCTGGTGGGCACCGCTGAAGAGAATGGCGTGATCGACCCGGACGTGCTGTGGTCCTGCACCACCTGTGGCGCCTGCGTGGAGCAGTGCCCGGTCGACATCGAGCACGTCGACCACATCGTGGACATGCGGCGTTACCAGGTGATGATCGAGTCCAGCTTCCCCAGCGAAGCCGGGGTGATGCTGCGCAACCTGGAGAACAAGGGCAACCCGTGGGGCGCCAGCCAGCGCGACCGGGAGGACTGGACCAAGGGGCTCGACTTCGAGGTGCCCCGCGCCACCGGACCCGAGGACGACTTCGAGTACCTGTTCTGGGTCGGATGCGCCGGGGCGTTCGACGACCAGGCGAAGAAGACCACCCGGGCGGTCGCGACCCTGCTCAACGAGGCGGGCGTGAAGTTCGCGATCCTGGGCGAGGGCGAGACCTGCACCGGCGACCCGGCCCGCCGGGTGGGCAACGAGTTCCTGTTCCAGATGATGGCGCAGCAGACCGCCGAGACCCTTAACGAGATCCTCGGGAGTCCGGGTCGTCCCGGGAATGGCTCAGCCGGCGAGCGGCCGGCGAAGAAGATCGTCGCCACCTGCCCGCACTGCTTCAACACCCTCGCCAACGAGTACGGGCAGCTCGGCGGCCACTTCGACGTCATCCACCACACGCAGCTCCTGGCCAAGCTGGTGGCCGAGGGCAAGCTCACCCCGGTGCAGCAGTTGGACGGCGGAGTGACGTACCACGACCCCTGCTACCTGGGCCGGCACAACCGGGTGTTCGCCCCGCCGCGTGAGGTGCTCGGCGCGATCGCCGGTCCGGACGGCGGCGACGGAAGCAGCAGCGGCGACCGAAGCGGCGACGACGGCTCCGATGGCCTGACCGAGATGCCACGGTTCGCGGAGCGCTCCTTCTGCTGCGGCGCGGGCGGCGCTCGCATGTGGATGGAGGAGCGGATCGGCCAGCGGATCAACGTCAACCGCGTCGAGGAAGCCCTCGCCACCGGGGCCAAGACAGTCGCCGTGAGCTGCCCGTTCTGCATGACGATGCTCGGCGACGGCGTGACCGGCAAGCAGTCGGCCGGCGAGGCCGACGAGAACGTCGAGGTGGTCGACGTGGCAACAGTGTTGCTCCGCTCAGTAAAACCCACCCCGTGACGACCTGGCAGCACAAGGGTCCGGCAGTTGACAGGACGCGTGCCGGCGTGTCCGCGTGAAGTAACCTGCGCTCGGCACCGTACGTTCCGACGCGCTGGAGACGCCGATGAGCTACCCCCCGGGCCCACAGGGGCCCGCACAGCCCGAACCGTGGGGCGACCCTGGCGCGAGCCAGGGCCCGCACGGAGCGCCCGACCCGAACGCGCCGGCCTCTGGAGCGCCGACCAGCGGACCCGGCTATGACCAGGACTACCAACCGCCGGTGTCCGGTCAGCCGGGCTACGGCCCACCCGGCGGGGCTCGGTATGGCCAACCGGACTACGGCCAGCCCGGATACGGCCAACAGCCGCCGGGGTACGGCCCGCCGGGCCAGCCAGGCCAGCCGGGATATGGCCAGCCCGGATACGGCGGCCAGCCCGGCTACGGCCAGCCCGCTTACGGTCAGCAGCCCGGCTACGGCGAGTACGTTCCGAATCCGGACGAGCGGACCATGGGCATGCTGGCTCATCTGCTCGGACTGGCGACCGGGTTCTTCCTGGGCCTGCCGTTCATCGGGCCGCTGATCATCTTCCTGATGAAGAAGGACGAGTCGCGGTTCGCGCGTCACCACGCCGTGGACGCGCTCAACATCACGATCAGCTTCCTGATCGTGACCATCGGGGCCTCGATCGTCGGCTGCATCCTGACGTTCATCGTCATCGGCTTCGTGGTGTTCCTGCTGCTGATCCCGTACAGCATCGCGGTGCTCGTCTACATGATCATCGCTGCGATCGCGGCCAACAAGGGCGAGTGGTACCGGTACCCCACGTGGCTCGCCTGGCCCATGATCAAGTGAGTGACAACCGGTGGCGGGCGCGGGGCGTCCGCCGCCGGGTCGGTGTGACCCTCACGGCCTCGCTCGATGCCGGTAGCATGTGGCGTCGAGGAGGGGTGTGCAGATCGACGCCTCAATACTGACGGCGGTGCTGTGGCTCGGCGTGTTCGCGCTACTCATCGCCGGCAACGCGTTCTTTGTCGCGGCCGAGTTCGCGCTCGTCACCGTGGACCGGGCGCTGATCGCCCAGCAGGCCGGCGCTGGTGACCGCCGCGCCCACACTGTGCTCAAGGCGTTGCGCTCGCTGTCGTTCCAGCTCTCCGGCGCCCAGCTCGGCATCACGATCACCGCGCTCCTGACCGGCTACGTCGCCGAGCCATCGATCGGCCGCCTGCTGCGCCCGCTGCTCGGCGGTCTGGGCGGCGGCGCGGCGCCGGCGGTGACCGCGCTGGTGATCGCCACTCTGGTCTCGATGTTCTTCGGCGAGCTGCTGCCCAAGAACGCCGCGATCGCCCGGCCGATGCGGGTCGCCCGGGCCACCGCTTCCGGCCAGCGCGCATTCTCCACGGTCTTCGGTTGGCTGATCCACTTGCTCAACGGCTCCGCGAACTGGGTGGTGCGACGGCTCGGCGTCGAGCCGCAGGAGGAGCTGGCGAGCGCCCGTTCCCCGGAGGAGCTCGGACTGCTGGCCGCCATCTCGGCTCGCGCCGGCGCCCTTCCTCAGGAGACGGCGTTGCTGCTGCAGCGCACGATCCGGTTCGGCGACAAGCGCGCCGCCGAGGCGATGACCCCGCGGGTCGACCTGGTCGCGCTGCCGGCCGACGCCACCGTCGCCGATCTGCTCGGCGCGTCGCTGGAGTCGGGGCACAGCAGATTTCCGGTGTACGTGGACACCCTCGACCAGATCATCGGCGTCGCAACGGTGACCGACGCGCTCGGCGTACCGCTGAAGAAGAGGGCGACCACGACGGTGCGCGCGGTGGCGGCGGAGCCGATGTACGTGCCGGAGCACCTGGACCTGAACTCGCTGCTCGACGCGCTGCGGCAGGCCGACGCCGCGCTCGCCGTGGTGGTCGACGAGTACGGCGGCACCGACGGCGTGGTGACCGTGGAGGATCTGGTCGAGGAGCTGGTCGGCGAGATCGCCGACGAGCACGACGAGCCGGATGACGCCGAGCTCGAAGCGCTGGACCCGCTCGCGGTCTCCGCGGACCGGATCCGACTCGTCTCCGGCGTGCTGCGGGAGGACGAGGTCGCGGAGCAGACCGGCTTCCGGCTGCCCGAGGGGCCGTACGAGACTCTCGCGGGGTTCCTGATGGCGCGGCTCGGCCACATCCCGGA
>WHSM01000241.1 GCA_009380105.1 Micromonosporaceae bacterium | reverse complement strand
CCTCGCTGCTGCGCTGCGCCGCGCTCTGCACACCGACGAAGCCGGCAGACAACAGATGCGAGAGGCGGGCCGGCGGCTCGCCGCCCGCTACGACTACCCGCAAACGGTGCGGAACTTCGTCGGCGACATCGCACCGTGGCTGGCCACACCACCGCAAACGACCGAAGCCATCTGACGAACAGCGACGCAACGAGAAGGAGGAACCGTGAGCGTCACCGCAACCCCCGCACCCCTCACGCTGCCCGCCCAGGTCGGCGCGCTGCGACCGATCGCCGCCACTCTGGTCGAACGGATGCGGCACGAGGCTATGACCGTGCCGACCGATTGGGTGATCGAGTATGGCGACTACCAAAACGGCGGCTGGCACACGCTTTCACTGCTCAACGACACCGGCGACCCCCGTGACGTGATGATTCGCGACTGCCCCACGCCGACGGGGACGAGCCTGCTTCGGCAGATGCCCGCCGTCTCGGAACTGCTGGACAGCCTGGGCCTGAAGTACATGTGGGTGCGACTGGCCCGACTCGACGCCGGCAGCTTCCTGTGGGAGCACCGCGACTACGGCGAGCTGTCCGCAGTCGAGCGTCACCGGCTGCACGTGCCGTTGGTGTCGAACTCCTCGGCCTACCTGGTGCTCGGCGGCACCAAGGTCCACATGGGCGTCGGGCGGGTATGGCGGCTGACCCCCACCGTGCCCCATGGGGTGTGCAATCTGTTCGGTCCGCAGCGCATGCATCTGATGCTCGACTGCTACGCCGACGAAGCCCTGCACGCCTTCCTCGACGGCGGCGAATGCGACCCGGCCGGTGCGCAGCCGCTGCCGGTTCCGTCACCGACCAACCTGGACGAGCAGCTCGCCACTGCCCGCGGCCTGGCCGAGCTGGGCTACGACCAGGCGGCCGAGACCGGCCTGCTGGAACTGTTCTACCGCTACGCCATGCCCGAAGGGCAGGTCTACGACCTGATCGTCAACATGTACGCCTCCCTGCACCGCGACGAGGACGCCGTCCGCTGGCGGACGAAGAAGAACACGATGCTCGGCCGCAACTGACGTCCCGCCAACCCACATCGCGGAAAGGACATCACCCGTGACTACCGCACTACTGGAGACCGTGGCCGCCGCTAACCGGCCCCGCCAATTCGGTCTGCTGGAGAAGGCCGTCGACGTGCTCTCCCACAGTCGCGCACTGCACGCCCTCTACGTGCGCGGCTCACTGGCCGCCGGCACCGCCGACCGGCTGTCCGACCTGGACTTCATCGTCGCAGTCGACGACCCCGAGTTCGCCAGCTTCGTGCGCGTCGCTGATGCGCTCATGGCCGCCGAACTCGGCGCGATCCTGCCTGGCTGGCACGACACCATCGTGGCCCGCATGGGCGGTCTGGGATACGTGTACCTGGTCGCCTACGAGGGCAAGCTGCACCAGATCGACCTCTACCTTGTCCCCGCCAGCCGCTTGGACACCGTACTGGCCCGCACCACCGCGATGCCTGTCTATCTCGCTGAGGACGTGGCAGCCCGCGCGCACAGCCACGTCGACTGGTTCATCAACAGCACTCTGGAACGGCCCCACACCCCGGCCGAGCTGCTGACCGAGGTCCTTGTGCTCGGGCAAATGATCCGCAAGCGGGTCTCCCGGGGGCAGCGGTTCATCGCCTACGCCGAAGTGTTCGCCCTGAACACCGCCGTCAAGAACCTGATCAAAGCGGCGCTCGCGCCCGGCTCGACCTTCTACGGCTGGTACCAGCTCCCCGAGGAGATCGGCGCCACCCCGATCGGTAGGGCGTGCCTCGCCGACCTCGACGCCCTGATCCGTGGCCCGGCCGTGCCCACCGGCGACGACCTGTCCACCGCCATCGGCCGAGCGCTGGCCGTAGCCCGGCGTGCCGCTCCCGACGCGGTGACGGCCTTCGGCCCGGCCATCGATGCCTACCGGCACTACCTGGACCTGCCATGACCAGCGGCACACCCGCAAGCGGGCGCGAGTCGCACAATCGGCGGGCGGTGTTCTTCGGCGGCTGCGTGCCGGCCTCACCGCAGGAGGAGAACCTCGCGCACACCATCGGCACCGCGCTGGCGCAGGTGGAGTTCGCGCTGTGGCACGGCGGCTACAACGGGCTGATGGAGCAGGCCGCCCGCGGCGCGGCCGAGGCTGGCGGGCAGGTCGTGGCGGTCACCCTCGACGGCGTCGACTGGGGCGAGTTCAACCCGTACGTGAACGACGCCACCCGGCAGCCGAGCATGGGTGCCCGCCTGCACACCTTCCTCGACGACGCCGACCTCGTCGTAGCGATGGCCGGCGGCGTCGGCACCCTGCACGAGTTGACCGCCGCCCTGTGGTACGCCGGAAACATCCGGCCCGTACCGGTCGCCGTCGCCGGGCCGACCGCGAGGCGGCTGCTGGACTTCTTACGCGCGCATCAGTGGATATACGCCTCACCCACCCGGCCGCTGGACTTCCTGCACGAGGTCAGCTCCGCCGATGAGCTGCGCCCGATCGTCGCCGCGATCACCGATCCGGTCGCCACCGCTGGGAGCCCGGCTCGATGAGCATTGCCGCGAGCCTCGCCCTACGGATACGAACCGCCGCCACGGTGACAGCACCGTACGAGCTGCCCGACGGAACCGTCATCGATGAGTACTTCGACGAGTACCGCGTCGCCGCCGACCCCGCCCTCCTCGGCGAGGTCGGCACCGCGCTGGCCTGCCTTGTCCCCGCTGGCGTGGACGTGCTCGCTGGCCTGGAGTTGGGCGGTGTGCCTTTCGCTCTCGCCACGTCCGCCGCTGCCGGCCTACCGCTCGTGCTGGTCCGCAAGATCCCCAAGTCCTACGGCACTCGACGACAGGTAGAGGGCCGCCCCATCGGCGGGGCGCGAGTCGCCATGGTCGATGACGTGGTGCGGTCCGGCGGTCAGATGCTGGCCGCCGTCCGGGCGCTCACCGCAGCCGGTGGCCGCACCACGCACGCGCTGGCGGTACTTGCCCGCCCCGGGCCGGGCCGCACGGCCCTGGCGGGTCAAGGCATCTCGCTGCGCAGCCTGCTTACCGACGCCGACCAACCACAGCCGGTGTCGCTGCGGGCGGTGAGGTAGATGGTTCAGGCCGTGCTTTACGACCTGGATGGCGTGATCCTCGATAGCCGTGACTTGGTGGCCACCACGCTGACCAGCGTGGCGGCCAGCGCCCTCGGCGATGCGCCCGACGCCGAGGCGGTGGGGCGGGTTCTGTCGCTCCCACCAGTGGAGGCCCTGGCCGCGCTTGGCGTGCCTGACGCTGCCCAGGCGTTCGATGACGGGTTCGATGCCGCGTACGCCATCCACGCCCACCAAGCGCGGCTCGTTCCCGGGGTCGTTTCAGGCATGCGGCGCTTGCGCGCCGCCGGTCTACGTCTGGGGCTGGTCACCCTCCAGCGCAGGCACCGGCTCGCGATGCTGCCGCTACAGGAGGTGCTTGATCTTTTCGACGTCACCGTGGCGTTCGAGGACGCCGCCCCCAAACCCGCCCCGGATGGTGTGCTGGGGGCACTCGGTCTCCTCGGTGTGCCACCGGCACAGGCGTGGTTCATCGGCGACAGCCCCACAGACATTGCCGCCGGCCGCGCCGCCGGAGTCACCGCTGCTGGCGCGTCGTGGGGCTACTACGCGGCCGAGACGCTCTGGGAGGCGTGGGCAGACCCCATTCTGTATGATCCGGGACAGATCACCACGATCCTCCTGCCTGACGGCGATACCGTGTGCGCTACGATTGCAGCGCACACGGTATCGCCGCACGCGACCTAACCATGGGTGCCTTGCGGTCAGACACGATCGGGAATTCAGACGGTGAGCACGGTAGGACGGCGAGCTAGCCGCGCCGAGCTGGGGAACGAGGACAGCGTCCTCGCCTGACCCCCTCGGCCCGGCTCGGCGTGACCTGCTCTTCTCCCACCGTTGTCCCTCGCGAACCTGCCCTGGACGGACACCGGCGAGGATCCCGTCCTGTGCATGGCTGTGCCGGGACGGGGTTCCGGGTGTGGTTCGCCTCTGCCCTGTGAGGCATCTGCTATGCGTTCTACAGACATTCGCCGAATCTTTTTTGACTACTTCACCGCCCGCGGCCATACCAAGGTGCCGTCCAGCCCACTGATCCCTGACGATCCGACGCTGCTCTTAGCGAACGCGGGTATGAACCAGTTCAAGCCGTACTTTCTCGGCGAAGTACCACCGCCGTACCCGAGAGCCACCACGGTGCAGAAGTGCGCTCGCACCTCCGACATCGACAACGTTGGGCGGACCACCCGTCACGCGACGTTCTTCGAGATGCTCGGCAACTTCTCCTTCGGCGACTACTTCAAACCCGACGCCATCGCCCACGCGTGGGAGCTGTTGACCGAACGCTACGGCCTGGACCGCGACCGGCTCTGGATCACCGTCTACAAGGACGACGACGAAGCCATCGACCTATGGCGGCGCATGGGCGTACCCGCCGCCCGCATCCAGCGTCTTGGCATGGAAGACAACTTCTGGTCCATGGGTGTACCCGGACCGTGCGGCCCATGTTCCGAGGTCTGCTACGACCGTGGCCCCGCCTTCGGCCCCGAGGGCGGCCCACAGGCAAATGGGGAACGGTATCTGGAGATCTGGAACCTCGTGTTCATGCAGAACCTGCGTGGTGAAGGCACGGGCAAGGGCGACTTCCCGATCCTTGGGGAACTGCCCAGCAAGAACATCGACACCGGGCTTGGCCTGGACCGGCTCGCCGCGATCTTGCAGGACGTCGAGACGGTCTGCCAGACCGACCTCCTGTCGCCTACCCTCGCGCTAGTCCAGCACCTCGCCGGACGGCCGTTCCCCTGCCGTGACGGCAGCGAAGAGTCCGTGTCCTTCCAGGTCGTCACCGAACACGCCCGGTCCACGGCGTTCCTCATCGCCGACGGCGTGCTGCCCTCCAACGAAGGACGCGGCTACATCCTGCGCCGCCTCATGCGCCGCGCCGTCCGACACGCCCGATCCCTGCACATCGAGGAACCCATCCTCACCGCCGTCACCGGCAGCGTGATCGACAACCTCGCCGACGCATGGCCCGAGCTTGCCGCACACCGCGCCCTCATCGAAGCCGTCACCACCCGCGAGGAGGAGACCTTCACCGCCACGCTGCGGCAAGGCACCCGCCTCCTCGACGCGGCGATCACGCGCGTCCACTCCGCAGGCGCCACAACCCTGCCTGGAGACACTGCCTTCGAGCTGCATGACACCTACGGCTTCCCCGTCGAACTCACCATCGAAGCCGCCCAGGCCGCC
Source organism: Micromonosporaceae bacterium (assembly GCA_009380105.1). Taxonomy (GTDB): domain Bacteria; phylum Actinomycetota; class Actinomycetes; order Mycobacteriales; family Micromonosporaceae; genus WHSM01. The sequence goes on along the minus strand of WHSM01000241.1, from coordinate 1,516 downwards.
GGACTGAGCGTGGACGCCGACCGCTACGCCGCCCTCCTCGATGAACAGCGCCGCCGCGCGAAGACGACCGGCAAAGGCAAGACGGCCGCGGCGCTGCGTCGTATGGACAGCTACCGGGAGATCATCGCCCGCCACGGCCGCACTGAGTTCGTCGGCTACACCAACACCAGCGCCGAAACCCAACTCCTGGCGCTTCTCCACGACGGGACACCCGTAGATGTCGCGTCGGAGGGCCAAGATGTCGAACTCGTGCTGCAGCGCAGCCCGTTCTACGCCGAGTCCGGCGGACAGGTTGGCGACACCGGCGCCATCCGCACAGCCGACGGCGCCCTTATCCAGATCACCGATACCCAGTACGGCCTCGACGGCTTCCATATCCACACCGGCCGCGTCATCGACGGCGAGCCCCGCGCTGGCCAAGCCGCCGAGGCAACGGTCGACGCGGCCCGCCGCGCCGCCGTGGCCCGATCCCATTCGGCCACGCACATCCTGCACGCCATGCTGCGCCGAACGCTCGGCGACCACGCACGCCAGCAAGGCTCACTGGTCGCCCCGGGCCGGCTGCGCTTTGACTTCACTCACTTCTCACCCGTCGATGACACCCAACTCGCCGCCCTTGGTGCGCTCGTCAACGACTACCTCCTTGACGACCCAGACGTGCGCGTCTGGCACGCCACCCGCGCCGAAGCTGAAGCCGTCGGCGCCACCGCCCTTTTCGGCGAAAAGTACGGCGATGATGTCCGCATCGTAGACATTGGCGACGCCTCCCGTGAACTGTGCGGCGGCACCCACGTCGGCCACGGAACCCAAGCCGGACCCGTCCGTATCCTCGGCGAGTCCTCCATCGGCGCCGGGCTACGCCGCATCGAAGCCCTCACCGGCCGCGACGCACTCACCCACGCCAATCACGAACGGCGCACCCTCGCCGAAGTCAGCCGTCTTGTCGGTGCGAGGCCGGACGACCTTGTAGCGACGCTAAGCCGGAGGCTGACCACGCTCGCCCAGGCTGAAGAGTCGCTGCGCCGGCATCGGCAACGCGAACTTGACACCATCGCCTCCGAACTCGCCCAGCGGCGCCGCCACACCGGCGATGGATGGATCATCACCGCACACCTTGACGACCTCACCCCAGCCGAGCTACGGCCGCTCGCCGCCGCCGTCATGGCACGCTGTCCCGGGGACACACCTGGAGTCGTCATCCTCGCCGCCGTCACCGACGGCAAAGCACAACTCGCCGCTGCCACCAGTCTCGCCTTGACAGGCCAGGGCGTGCGGGCCCGCGATGTCCTCATCGACGCCGCGAGAGTCATCGGCGGGGGCGCAGGTGGCACCGGCAACCTAGCCAACGCCGGAGGCCGCCAAGCCGAGCGCCTCTCTGACGCGCTCTCACTTGCCGAGTCGGCGGCCGGGGGGCTGCTCGCGCGGCGTGGCGGCAAGTCGTGACGAATTTGGGATCCGAGGCCGCGTTACAGCTCGCGCCACGGCTCGAAACATCAGCGGCGTGCGGAGGTGGTTG
>WHSM01000525.1 GCA_009380105.1 Micromonosporaceae bacterium | reverse complement strand
GGGCGTCGGGCGGCAGAGGTGCGCGCTGCCGGGCCTGGAACACTGCCGCCGATAGCGTCGGCACGGTGATCGTGATCCGCTTGTCGTCGCCGGCGGTCACGGTCTTGCCTGCGGTGACGGCGTTGTGCCCGGATGCCGCCGTGGCAGGGTACAGCCGGTCGAACGTCCCGCCGTACGTCTTCACCGGCACGGTCCGGGCGGCTTCGGCGTTGTTCACCGCGACCACGTACTCGACCTGCTTGCGGGCGTCGAACCGGCTGAACGCGTACACCCCCGGGGCGTCGTCGGCGTGCCGGTGGATCTGGGCGCCGTCGGCGAGCGTCGGGTGCTTGGCCCGCAGCTTCGCCAGCGCGGCCAGCTTCCGGTAGATCGGATGGTTTCTGTCGTAGTTGTCGGTCGCGTGGGTGGACGACGTGCCGAGCAGGTCGTCGTCGAGATAGTCGGGCGTCTGGGAGGCGAACATCGACTGCCGCGCGTCCTTGTCCCCGCCAGGCCCGGTGAAGCCCTGCTCGTCGCCGTAGTAGACCACCGGCTGACCCCGGGTCAAATGCATCAGCTCATGGCCGAGCAGGTCCCGCCGCAGCAGCTCGTCCGACGAGGCGCCGGCGTTGTCGCGGGCGACGAAGCCGCCGAACCGGCCCATGTCGTGGTTGCCGAGGAACGTGGGGTTGGCGTACGCGTTGGAGTCCGCGTCGGTGTAGCGGTCGTCGTCGGCGTAAAGCCTCCGCAGGTCGGAGGCGGCGCCGCCGCGTGAGGCGTACCCCCGGACGGCCTCCTGGAACGGGAAGTCCAGCACCGCCGGCAGCTTCCCTTCGCGGGTGTAGCGCGAGGTGATCGCCGGGTCGCCGGAGAACACCTCGCCGAACATGAAGAAGTCCTCGTCGCCGAGCGACGCTGCGTAGCCGTCCAGCGCGGGTGCGAACTGCTGCCAGAACTCCATGTTCACGTGCTTGACGGTGTCGATCCGGAACCCGTCGATCCCGGCCTCGCGCACCCACTTCTGGTGGATCTCGACCATCCCGCGCACCACTTCGGGGCGCTCGGTGAACAGGTCGTCCAGGCCCACGAAGTCGCCGTACTCGGAGGACTCGCCGGCGAAGGTCGAGTCGCCCCGGTTGTGGTACATCGTCGGGTCGTTCAGCCAGGCCGGCGTCTTCGCCTCGCGGTCCGCTTCGGTCCGGAACTTTGGCGTGTACGGAAACGAGTCCCGGCTCAGCGTCGGGAAGGTCTCGCGACCGGCGTGGTCCCGGTCGTCGAACGGCCGGCCGTCGGCGTCGAGGTACGGGTGGGTCGCCTTGGAGCGGTAGCCGTAGCGGCCTTCGGCGTAGTCGATGACGTCGGCCGTGTGGTTGGTGATGACGTCGAAGAACACCTTCATGCCGCGCTTGTGGGCCTCACGCACCAGGCGCTTCATGTCGGCGTTGCTGCCCAGGTGCGGGTCGATCCGGGTGAAGTCAGTGACCCAGTAGCCGTGGTAACCGGCGGAAGCGTCCTCGCCTGAGCCCTGCACCGGGCGGTTGGCGAACGACGGGGTCAGCCACACGGCGGTGCTGCCCATGCCTTTGATGTAGTCGAGCTTGTCGATCAGACCGGCGAGGTCGCCGCCGGAGTAGAAGCCTTTGTCGGCTGGGTCGTAGCCGGTCGCGAGCCGGTCCCCGGTCTGGCCGCCCCGGTCGTTGCCAGCGTCGCCGTTGGCGAACCGGTCGGTCATCGCGAAGTAGAAGCGCTCCCGGGTCAGGTCGGCGCGCGGCGAGTCCCGCGCCAGTGTCCGGTCGCCCGCTTCGGATTTCTTCGAGTACGCCGACCGGATCCGCTTCGGGCGGCCCTCGGCGTCGCGGCTGACCGCAGTGGCGCCGGGCGGCAGGGCCGAGGGGTCGGCGACCGGGTCTGCCAGGCCCGTCGTGTCGGCTGCGCGGGTGGCGGCCGAGGCGGGCAGCAGCGACATCGCGACCGCGATCCCGAGCAGCGCGGCGACGACGCGCGGCCGAACGGGAACCCAGGGGCGGGGGAGCGCGGCGAAGCGGGGCAGACCCATGGATACCTCCCTGGGGGAACGGGGGCGGCGGGTCGTGTCAGGACCAGCCGTGGTCGCACAGTAGCGGCGCTTGCAAGTCTCGTGCAAGACATGCAGCAAGTTCTGGCAGTCCTTGCAGAACATGGTGCTACAGCGGGTGACCGGCACGGTGTCGATGCCGCTGCTCACGCTGCTTACGCCGCGCCTTCCAGGGCGCAGGCCCTACCCGGCCGGGTCGAGTGATCGCGATCGGTAAGCGATCGGTAAGGGCGGCAGTCGAGACTGGCTACGAAACTTTCCGTCGATCAATCTCAGGGAGGTCGACATTCACTGACGGGCGTGGGGGCGCCCCGCCGACAGCACGACCAGCAGGAGGCACAGCATGACCCGTCCAGCGACACGACCCGCCCCCGGGGGCAGCGGCAGACTTCGACGAATCGCGGCGAGGCTCGCCGCCTTGGCGATGGTCTTCGGCCTCGCCGTCGCCGCGCCGATCTACACCGCGCCGGCCGAAGCCGCCACCACGCTCTGCAGCACCACGCTCCGGTACGGCAGCTCCGGCGACTGCGTCAAGCGACTGCAGCGGCGTCTCAACGAACTCGG
>WHSM01000126.1 GCA_009380105.1 Micromonosporaceae bacterium | reverse complement strand
GGGCAGCCGGGGCAGCCGGGGAAGGGTGTTCAGGTATGTCCCGCTGATGCTGCCGCAGCCGACGACGCCCACGCCCAGGGGCGGATGCTTGATGGAGCCCGTGTGCTCTGCCATCTTTCATCGTGCTCCTTGCTCTGGCTCCTGCCGCGCGGCCCACACCAGGCCGCGGCGGGTGATCTCGTTGACTTGCGGAACCTCGAGGTCCGCGACGCTGTGGCCCAGGGTGGAGGCGAAGACCCGGCCGTGGCCCCACCGGCGCGTCCACACCACCGGCATCACCGCGCCGGTCACCTCCGGCGGCTGCGTCGGGTGGGTGAATGTCGTGGTGGCCAGCACCTGGTTGGCGGGGTCGAAGTGCAGGTAGTACTGCTCGGTGGTGACGGTGAAGTCGCCGATGCCCGCGACGATGGGATGGTCCTGGTGCCCGGGGGCGATCTCGACGGTGTAGTCGATGATGTCGCCGGGGTGGGCGACGAACTGCCCGCCGGTGAGGAACTGGTAGTCGGTGTCTGCCCGCAGCGAGTCGACCAGGCCGCCGTGCCAGCCGGCGAGCCCCGTGCCGGCGGCGACCGCCCGCACCAGCCCCCCGACCTGCTCGCCGGTGGCTTTGCCGTCGGTGACGCACTGGACGATCAGGTCGGCGGCGCCCATCACCTCCTCGTCGGTGTACACCTCGAAAGAGGTCTCCACCCGGACGGTGAAGCCCGACTCGGCCAGGAACGGCAGGAACAATGCGACCGCGCGCTCTGGCTCGTGGCCATCCCAGCCGCCCCACACGACGAGCGCGTTCCGGTTCTCGCCGGTGCTCACGTCGCGGTCTCCTCGGCCGGGTCGATGGGACTGGGCACACCATCGGGCCGGATGGAGTGGGAGGACAGGAGTTCGCAGCTGTCCTCGGTCACCTGGACGACGTGCTCCAGCCGGACGCCGAAGGAGTCGGTGTACAGGCCCGGCTCGAGCGCCAGGACCATGCCGGGGGCGAGCACCGCCGGCGAACCGGGCACGATCCGGGGCTCCTCGTGGTAGCCGGTGCCGAGACCGTGTCCGGAGTGGTGGGGATAGTCCAGGCCGCCGCGGACCAGCGTGTCGAGTCCGCCTGCGGTCATGCCGGGGCGGACCGCGTCGATGACCTCGCACAGCCGCGCGTGGACCCGGGCGTACGCGGCCTGTTCTTCGGCTCCCGCCTCACCGACGACCACGGTGGTGCAGGTGTCGGCCCAGTACCCGCCGACGCGGAGGGCCAGGTCGCTGATCAGCAGGTCCCCGGGTTCCAGTTCGCGGTCGGTGGGCGGTCCCTCCACTCCGGCGGTGCGGGGTCCGGAGATGAAGTCGGCGAGCAGCGGCACCGGCGACCCGGCGGCCGTCTCCATGGCGCCGCGCACCCCGGCCCACACCTCCAGCTCGGTGGAGCCTGGCGTGGCGAGGCGGTGGGCGGCGGCCTGCCCGGCCGCGTTCACCGCCAAGGCGGCGCGCAACGCGCGTACCTCGTCGGGGTCCTTGACCGCCCGGGCGGCGCCGAGCCGGTCGCCTACCTCGACCAGCTCCAGCCCGTCGGCCAGCGCGGCGGGCAGGTGCGCTCGTTCGGATAGCAGGCGGCGACCGCCGGCGACCCGGGCGAGGATGCTCCGGGCGTGCCCGACCGGGTCGAGCTTGCCGAGGCCGTACCCCGGGTAGGCGTGGACCCGGCAGGGCAGGCCGGCTGCGGCCGGCACCTCGTCCTGGCTGAGGATCAGCTCGGTGCCCTCGTCGGTCAGCACCGCGAGCGGCGGCACCGCGAACGGACTGGGGCCGGCGTCGATCGCCGGCGCGTACCCGGTCAACCAGGTCACCGTCGACGGATGCGCGGCGAGCAGGCCCGCCGCGCCGGACCGGTGCACCACCTCGAGGGCACGCTCACTGCGTGGCAGCATCGTCAGCCTCCACTTCCGCGTCCCCGCCCGTCGGCAACGGCCATTGTCCCTCCACCACGTCCGGTGCGACCGGCCGTCCGTCGCCGACCAGCGCTACGTGGTCGGTGGCCGGCGTCCCCGGCCCGTGCACGGGGCGGGCAACGGCGCGGCAGGCGGCCGCGATCTCGTCGGCGCCGGGGATGACAGCCCGCTGCAGCGAAGGCGCGGCCGGAACCCGGATGTCGGGAGCGCCGACCCGCCGGACCGGTTGGTCGAGAGAGCCGAAGTGGCGTTCCTGAATGTGCGCGGCGATCTCGGCGCCGAAGCCGCCGGTCAGGTTCGCCTCGTGCGCGATCACCACCCGCCCGCCGCTCATCGAGACCGCTTCGGCGATCGCGCCGTCGTCTAGCGGCCGCAACCACCGCAGGTCCAGGACCCCCACCTCGACGCCCTCTTCGGCCAATCCCGCGGCGGCGTCACGTGCGCGATGGACCATCGGTCCCCAGGTGATCACCACGGCATCGTCGCCGCGCCGGTGGAAGCGGGCGCCGCCCACCGCCTCGGCCGGGGCGTCCAGGTGAACATCGCCGGTGGTCTGGTACAGCTCGCGGGCCTCGATGAGGACGCACGGGTCCGGGTCGGCGATGGCCGCCCGGGTCATGGCGTACGCGTCGCCGGCCGTGGCCACGACACCCACCTTCAGGCCGGGTACGTGCGCCAGGAACGCCTCCAGGCTCTGCGAATGCTGCGCGCACGACCCCGGGGTCGCGCCCTGTTGCAACCGGACCACCATTGGCGCCGAGAGCTCGCCCCGGGTGAGGTAGCGAAGATTCGCGGCCTGGTTGATCAGCTGATCCAGCGCGACCAGTAGGAAGTCGCCCCACATGATCTCCACCATGGGCCGCAGACCCTGCATGGACGCGCCGAGCGCCGAGCCGAGGATGGCGCTCTCGCTGATCGGGGTGTCGAACACGCGATGGGCGCCGAATCGCTTCTGCAGGCCGCGGGTCACGCCGAAGATGCCGCCGGCGTTGCCGACGTCCTCGCCGTACACGAGCAGTTCCGGCCGGCTCTCCAGCTCGCGTATCAACGCGTGGTTGATGGCCCGTTGGTACGTCAACTCGGTCACAGGCCCGGCTCCGGGGGTGCCTGTCACCGCGGCGCGCCACGGCCCGGCGGCCGCCACGTGCGCGGTGGCAGTATTGCCGTCGGGTTCGGGCATCGCGCGGACCGCGGCCGTGGCCTCGTCGATCTCGCGCTGCACGCCGGCCGCGACCGCGTCCAGGTCGGCCTCGGAGCAGGCGCCGTCCTCGAGCAGGCGACGCCGAGCCGTTAGCAGCGGATCCCGCTCCCTGGCCGATTCGGCATCGCCGGCCGGGCGGTAGTGCTCGATGTCCTTGTTGTAGTGCCCCCACAGCCGCACCGTCTTGCACTCCAGCAGCACCGGCCCGCGTCCCTCGCGTGCCTCAGCCAGCGCCCACTGCGCCGCCTCCCAGACCGCGAGCGGGTCGCACCCGTCGACCACGCGGGCGCTCACGTGATAGCCGGCGGCGCGGTCGGCGAGGTCCTTCCCCCTGGTCATTGCCGGCCCTGGTGTCATCTCCGCCCAGCCGTTGTTCTCGCAGACGATGACCATCGGCAGATCGTTGACCGCGGCGAACACGATGCCCTCGTGCACACTGCCCTGATTCATCGCACCGTCGCCGATGGACACCACCGCCACCCCGCCGGTCTCCCGCGCCCGCGCCGCGAGCGCGACCCCGGTGGCGATCGGGACGCCGGCGCCCACGATGGAGTTCTCGCCGAGAAACCCGTACTCGGGCGCGTTGAGCAGGGCAGAACCGCAACGCCCACCGTTGATGCCGCCCTCCCGGTGGCACACCTCGCCGAGCACGGCGGCCACCGGCACCCCGCAGGCCAGCGCCCAGCCGTGGCCGCGGTAGGTGCCGATCACCCGGTCCTCGGCCCGCAGCGCCGCCGCGACCCCGACCGGCGCCGCCTCCTGGCCGGCGCACACGTGAACTGACCCCTGCACCGCGCCGTCCCGGCTCATCTCGAGGCAGCGCGCCTCGAACTGGCGAACCCGCATCATCTGCCGGTACAGATCGGCGAGCACAGGCTCAGAGGCAATCATGGTGCAGATCAACTCCCGAAAGGTCCAGCGGGCAGGGGAACCCTAAGCCTCCAACCCAACACCCCCAAGTGTCAATATCCTGAACCTATTTCATTTAACCATGTTGATCCTGGCGTCTTCTGCTGTCACACTTCCGTAAGTGAATCGAGATGCAGATAACACCAAACGCCCGACCACCCTGCGCACCGCGGAGCGCGCACTGGCGTTCCTCGAGGCCGTGGCCCAGGCCCCCCACCCTCCACGGGTGAAGGAAGTCGCCACCCAGCTGGGCTTGAACTTCACCACCGGCTACCACATCTTGAACACGCTGCAACAAGCCGGCTACCTGACCCGAGCCCCGGACGGGACACTGCGCATCGGAGGCCGCGCCGCCGTGCTCTACCAAGGCCTCCTACGCCACTTCGTGCTGGGCCGCGACCTGCATCCCGTCATCGAGAAACTCGCCGCGACCACCGAGGAAACCGCCTACCTGTGCACCCACAGCGGCAACGGCGTCGTCGTCCAGACAGTCGTCGAAGGCACACACGCCGTACGCGTCGCAGGGCTCTACGTCGGGTTCAGCGGTTCGGAACACCTCCGAGCCGCAGGCAAAGCCGTCCTGGCCTTCCTTCCCGACCCCGAACGATCCGCCATGCTCGCCCGCAGCATGAAAGACCTCCCCAGCCACGACCGCAGCAGGCTCACCGCCGAGCTCGACGCAGAACTCGAGCAGACCCGCCAACGCGGCTTCGCCCTCGACGACGGCAACTTCGACGAAGGCGTGCGCTGCGTCGCCGCACCCTTCTTCGCCCCCGGAGAATCGGTCGCCGGAGCGGTCTCCATCTCCCTGCCCGCAGCGCGCTATCCGCGGCCACCAGACCAACTCGCCGACGCCGTGCGCGCCGCCGCGCGGGAAGTCTCCGCCTTCCTCGGCCACCACGACCCGCAGCGGTGACACGACATGGAATTCCTCGTCCGCACCGAAATCACCCCGCCCGATCTGCCCGACGACAAACTTGCATCGCTGTACGACTCCGAACGAGACCGCGCCCGCGAGCTCGCCGAAGCCGGCACCCTGCTGCGGCTGTGGAGAATCCCTGGCCGACGAGCAAACTACGGCCTCTGGTCAGCGCCGCACGCCACGGCACTCCACGACGCGCTCACCTCCCTGCCGCTCTGGCCCTACATGGACATCGAGGTCCACCCGCTCGCCGCCCACCCCAACGACCCCTCACCGATCAGCCTCGAATAGCCGCCGCGCGCCGAGAACGGCGAACGCCTCACCTGACTCACATGTTTTGACCCTTACTCCACATTGATCGTGTCGCCCGTGCAAAGGTCGCGTGCAGCACGCTGGATACGCGTTCGCCGAATCTCTTGGGCGTCAGTTCTTCGGTCGATCCTTGAGCATCGCTTGCCGCTCTCCGTGGGTATCGGGTCTCACGATTCCCGCACCTGCACGGCGATCGGATCGAGCCGCCCATTCCCGACCGGGCATTCGGCCCGGGTTCACTCCGAGGCGAACGCGGCGTCGAACGATGCGGCCGGTGGCGTGATCTCGCAGAGCTTGCGCACGATGCCGAGGGCCTCGGGTGCACCCATCAGCCGGCTCATGCCGGCGTCCTCCCACTCGATGGAGATCGGCCCGTCGTACCCGATCGCGTTGAGGGCGCGGAAGCAGTCCTCCCACGGGACGTCGCCGCGGCCGGTGGAGATGAAGTCCCAGCCGCGGTGCAGGTCGGCCCAGGCCAGGTGCGAGGAGAGCCGGCCGTCGCGGCCGTTGCCGATCCGCATCTTGGTGTCCTTGCAGTCCACGTGGTAGATCCGGTCGGCGAAGTCGAGGATGAACGCCACCGGATCGAGGTCCTGCCAGACCATGTGGCTGGGGTCCCAGTTCAGTCCGAACCCCGGACGGTGCCCGATGGCTTCCAACGTCCGCGCGGTCGTCCAGTAGTCGTACGCGATCTCGCTCGGGTGCACCTCGTGGGCGAACCGCACGCCGACCTCGTCGAAGACGTCGATGATGGGGTTCCAGCGATCGGCGAAGTCCTGGTAGCCGGCGTCGACCATGGCGGCGGAGACGGGCGGGAACATCGCGACGTACTTCCAGATCGCCGAACCCGTGAACCCCACGACCGTGTTGACGCCGAGCTTCGCCGCTGCGCGTGCGGTGTCCTTCATCTCCTCGGCCGCCCGTTGCCGCACGCCTTCAGGGTCACCGTCGCCCCAGATGCGTGCGGGCAGGATTCCCTTGTGGCGTCCGTCGATCGGGTCGTCGCAGACGGCTTGGCCGACGAGGTGGTTGGAGATCGCCCAGACGTTCAGGTTGTGTTTCGCCAGTGTCTGTTTCTTCGACTCGATGTAGGAGTCGTCGGCGAGTGCCTTGTCGACCTCGAAATGGTCACCCCAGCAGGCGATCTCGAGCCCGTCGTATCCCCAGTCCGACGCGAGCCGGCACATCTCCTCGAACGGCAGATCGGCCCACTGGCCGGTGAACAGCGTGACCGGACGTGGCATTGGTGGTCCCTTCTCTACGTGGTCTCTACGGTGGTCCAGTCGGCGCCGCTGTTGGCGCTGCGCAGCACGGCGTCGAGCACCAGCTGCACCTGCAGGCCGTCGGCGAAGCTCGGCGCCGGAGTCGAGCCGTCGGCGATAGCGGTGACGAAGTCGTACGCCTCGTGTGTGAACGTGTGCTCCCAGCCGATGATGTGGCCCGGTGGCCACCACGCGGCGAGGTAGGGGTGGTCGGCCTCGGTGATCAGGATCCGGCGGAAGCCCTGCACCGGACCGTCGTCGTCGGTGAGGTAGAGCTCGAGTTCGTTGAGCCGCTCCAGGTCGAAGGCCACCGAGCCCTTCGAGCCGTTGATCTCGAAGCGCAAGCTGTTCTTGCGTCCGGTGGCGAATCGGGTCGCTTCATAGGTGGCGACCGCGCCACCGTCGAGCCGCGCCACGAACAGCGCGGCATCGTCGACAGTGACCTCACCGACACCGGTGCCATCCTCCAACGGGCGTTGTTTGATGAAGGTCTCGGTGATCCCGCTGACACCGGTGACGCGTTGCCCGGTCACGAACTGGGTGAGGTCGACGATGTGCGAGCCGATGTCGCCGAGCGCCCCAGACCCGGCTTCGTCCTTCTGTAACCGCCACAACAGCGGGAACTCCGGATCGGTGATCCAGTCCTGCAGATAGACCGCGCGGATCTGCCGGATCTGCCCGAGCCTGCCCTGCTCGACAAGCTGCTTCGCGAACGCCGCGGCCGGCACGCGCCGATAGTTGAACGCCACCATCGACCGCACGCCCTTCGCCGCCGCGGCCTCGGCCGCTGCCGCCATCTCGCGAGCCTCGTCAGCCGTGTTGGCCAACGGCTTCTCGCACAGCACGTGCTTGCCCGCCTCCAGCGCCGCGATGGCCAGCTCGGCGTGGTTCCCGCCCGGGGTGCAGACGTCGACCAAGTGGATGTCGTCGCGCTCCAGCAGACGGCGCCAGTCCGTTTCGTACGACCGCCAACCCAGGGTTGCAGCCGCCGCTTGCACCTTCTCGGGCGTACGACCGACGATCGCGGCCATGTCGATGTCGTACGGAATATCGAAGGCCGCATTCAGCGTCCGCCAGGCCTGGGAATGGGACCTGCCCATGAAGGCATAGCCGACCATTCCCACGCCGAGCTTCGGTTTCTCGCTCATCCTCTTCTCACTCCGAGTAGGTAATCGAGTGCCAGTTGGTCGAGCTTCTCGAATCCACACCCGCGGTCAGCCAGGGCCTCGATGTCCGGCGCATCGCGGCGGAGGGCCGCGTAGGTCTCACCGTCCGCGAGCGTCGGGGTGGCGAGCTCGTCGAGCTTCGCCTCGGCAAGCGCTGCTTGCACCTCGGGGTCGGCGCGGAAGACACGCACCTTCTCGCGCAGGATCAGGTAGTTGCGGATGCAGCCCTGCGCGCTCTCCCAGACCCCGGCCTCGTCCTCGGTGCGAGGTGGCTTGAAGTCGAAATGCCGGGGCCCGTCGTAGCCGCCGGTCTCGAGCACGTCGACGGTCCAGAACGCGCCGCGCAGATTGCCGGCTCCGAACCGCAGGTCCTGGTCGAATCGTGGCCCGTTCTGCCCGTTCAGGTCCACGTGGAAGAGCTTGCCGTGCCAGAGCGCCTGGGCAATGCCGTGCGCGAAGTTGACCCCGGCCATCTCCTCGTGTCCGACCTCGGGATTGAGCCCGACCATCTCCTTGTGCTCGAGGCTCTGGATGAACGCCAGCGCGTGCCCGATCGTCGGCAGCAGGATGTCGCCGCGGGGTTCGTTGGGCTTGGGTTCGATCGCGAACCGGATGTCATAGCCCTGATCGCGAACATAACTGCAGAGGATGTCGAAGGCTTCCTTCATCCGGTCCAGCGCCGTGCCGATGTCCTTGGCCGCACCGGACTCCGCACCTTCCCGGCCACCCCAGCAGACGTAGGTGCGGGCGCCGAGTTCGGCGGCCAGATCGAGGTTGTCCATCACCTTGCGGATCGCGAACCGGCGGACGGTGCGCTCGTTCGCCGTGAAGGCGCCGTCCTTGAAGATCGGATGGCCGAACAGGTTCGTGGTCGCCATCGGCACGACCAGCCCGGTCTCCTCCAACGCCTTCCGGAAGGACCTGATGGCCTGGTCGCGCTCGGGATGTGTGGCCTCGAACGGATACAGATCGTTGTCGTGGAACGTCACACCGTAGGCGCCGACGTCCGCCAGTTTGTGGACGGCGTGCGCCGGATCCATGGTCGGTCGTACGGCCGTGCCGAACACGTCCACGCCCTGCCAACCCACCGTCCAGAGCCCGAACGAGAACCTGTCCGCCCTGGTCGGGACGTACTCCGTCATGACACCTCCGAACGACGACCAGGAACACGCGAATGCCACGCCCGGCACATCACGACACCGTGCGGAGGCACGCTCGCGGAGATCTCACCGCTAGTGGTGGACTGCTCGCCGGACCACAGGTCCTTCAGCGCATACGTGCCGGAGCCGTCCAGCCCGATCGTGGCGGTGTCGGTGGTCACCGTCCGGGTGGCCTCGCCCCGGTTGAGCAGCACCACGGCCGCCGACCCGTCGGACATGGGCTTGGCCCACACCTCCCGGTCACCGTCCACTGCCATGCGCCGGCCCTGCGAGCCGCCCCAGTCCTGGTTGACCGCGATCACCTCGCGGTTGGACAGGATCTTCTTGGTGTCGGAGTCCATCGCGCGCACGTCGTGGCCCAACAGCAGCGGCGCGTTCAGCAGCGCCCACAGGCTGAAGTGCGCCCGGTATTCGGTGCCGGTCATCCCGCCGTTGCCCACCTCGAGCATGTCCGGATCGTTCCAACCTCCCTGGAAGGAGTACTTCTCCAGCCCGGCCTGCTGGTCCAGGATCTCCATCACGCTGTCCCAGCTGTCGGCGATGTCCGGGGTGGTGCGCCACAGCGAACCACCGACCTCGGGGCCGAAGATCCACGGCTCTCCCAGCCCCCAGCTGCAGATCGAGAACACGATCTCCCGCCCGGTGGCCGCCAGCGCCTTCCCCATCGCCTGGTACCGCTCGCGGGCCGGCCGGCCCTCGTCGTGGCAGTTGTCGTACTTGAGGAAGTCCACCCCCCAGGACGCGAACGCGCTGGCATCCTGCACCTCGTGATCCAGGCTGGCCGGCAGCCCCTCACAGGTACACGTGCCCGCCGAGGAGTAGATGCCCAGCTTCAACCCCTTGGCATGCACATAATCGGCGAGCGCGGCGATCCCGCCGGGGAACCGGTCGGGAGCCGGCCGCAGGTTGCCGTCGGCGTCCCGCTCCGGCGCCATCCAGCAGTCGTCGATGTTCACGTACTCGTAGCCCAGCTGGTCCAGGCCCTCGGCGACGATCCCGTCCGCGGTCTGCTTGATCAGGTCCTCGTCGATGTCGCCTGCGAACTTGTTCCAGCTGTTCCAGCCCATCGGCGGGGTGTCCGCGCGACCAGTCACAGCGAACCCGGCCGCATGGGCCACGCCTGACGATGCGGTGGTGGGGTTGTGCACGTTGATCTCTTCCTCCGGGTTCTCGGGTGACGAAGCTCTGACGACGATGGCCGTGCCGACGAGGCGCCCGCCCCGCGTCGGGCTAGTACTCGTGGACGATTACGCCGCTCTCTTCGGTCCAGGTCATGTAGCGGAAGGCGAAGTCCTGCCGCCAACCATCCTGCTCAGTCCAGTACTCATCCGACACCGGCACCCCGCAGTCAAAGACCGCCCCGTCCAGATACACCTGCCGGAAGTCAGCGAACAGGAAGAACCCGCCCTGCCCACTGTCGACGTACATCACCGGCCCCCGCGAACCGCCGTCGAAGTCCTGCACATCCGCATCGTTGGCGCCCCAGTAATGCACCCAGATCCCGCCGCCGTTGTCGACCGGCATCCCGAACATCTCCACACCCCCGCCGGCGAGGAACGCGTCCGTGATCGCCTGGTTGGCCGAACCGTCGTCATACCGCCCGGCCCGCCCGGTGGCGATGAGATCAGCGAGCCGCCTGCCGGTCTTGCCCGGGGCGTCGAGGAAGACCGGCCGCCCGGTGAGGGTGACGGTGAGCGCGCCGGTGCCGGTGGGGTTGTTCATCAGGTCGTGTGCCGATACACCGTCGGCGTCCATGGCGAGCGTGCTCTCGTCGGCGATGTTCCACAGCACGGCGGCCGAGCCGGCGTCGCCGGAGAACACGTGTGCACGGAACTGTTCGCCCAGATCCACCTCCTGGTCGTAGGGCATGTCGCCCAGCCGGTGGGTGAGCGTGGCGTACGCCGCGT
>WHSM01000310.1 GCA_009380105.1 Micromonosporaceae bacterium | reverse complement strand
TAGCGGGGGGTCCAGAGGAAGCGGCTGACCGTGCACACGTCCTGGAAGCCGAGGCGACGGTAGAGCGGGGCCGCCTCGGCTGTCGCGGTGAGCACCGCGCGATCCGCCTTGCGGTCGCGCGCCACCCGCAGGCACTCCCACGTCATCGCGGTCCCGATGCCACGGCCGCGCGCCACCGGCAACGCGCTCACATGCTCCACCCACGCCACCGGAGCGCCGCGCCAGCGGCCCCGACCCCAGCCCGGCCGCCCGACCCACACCGCCGCGCACGCGACCGGCTCGCCGTCTGCGACACCGAGGAAGTGGGGGGTACGGGCGTGCGCCCCGAACGCGGCCGGCGCGCGCAGCGCCACCAGCCGGTCGGTGACCAACGGGCTGGCCGGACCAGCCCAGATCCGCACCCAGGCCCGCAACTCCGACACGGTGCCCACACGGCGGATCTCCAGCCACACCGGCGGCTCCACCCCGCCGCCCGCCAGGTCCGCGCCGTCCGCGAGCCCGCCCGTGCCGCGGCCGGCCCTGTCGTGGGCAGGCCCCAGCGACTGCACCATGCCGGGCTCCTCGGCGTGGTGGGTCAGGCCGATCTCATGCAGCTTCTCAGGCAGGTCAGGGTCGCTGGTCGGCCCGACGTGCCACAGCATCGGCACCTCGGCCTCGTAGAACGGCCGCATCGCGACGTCGACCAGGTCGGGCTCTCCGTTGTGGGCCCAGAAGACCCCGTTCAGCCCGTAGTACGGCGTACCGGTGATCAACCAGCGCAGCCGGGCAGTCTCCTCCACCGCCGTGTGCGGCGCCTGCCGGTACGCACGCGCGGCCGCCCAGGCTGCCTCGTCCACCAGCGCGGCGGCCTCCAACGGCTTGAGCGCCACTGCATCCGCCATACGCCACCGCCTGAGAACTGGTTGCCGCGGAGCGTAGCGGGTAACGGGCGATAGGGCGAGGGGGTCAGGACGTCCGACCGCTCAGTGGCGCGTCTGAGTCCGCCGAAGAGCTAGCTGAGGATGATTCCGGCGGCGACCGTGCGGTTGGTGGCCTCGTCGATCAGGATGAACCCGCCGGTGGTCCGGTTGCGGCGGTACTCGTCGCAGAGCAACGGCTGCGTGGTGCGCAGCGTGACCCGGCCGATCTCGTTGAGCTCCAGGCGGGCGGCGTCCTCGTCGCGGTGCAGCGTGTTGACGTCGAGCCGGTACTGCAGGCCCTTCACCATGGCGCGGACCGTACGAGTGGTGTGCTTGACCGTGTACTTCGCTCGCGGATACAGCGGCCGCTGCTCGTCCATCCAGCAGATCATCGCCTCCACGTCCTGGGTGACGTGGGGCTGGTTGTGCGGCCGGCAGATCATGTCGCCACGGGAGACGTCCAACTCGTCGGCGAGCCGGACGCTCACCGACATCGGCGGGTACGCCTCGTCGACCTCGTGGCCGTTGTGGTCGATGCCGGCGATCCGGGTGGTGAAGCCGCTGGGCAGCACCATCACCTCGTCGCCGGGCTTGAGGACGCCGCTGGAAACCTGGCCGGCGTACCCCCGGTAATCCAGGCCCCGGGACTGCTGCGGCCGGATCACGTGCTGCACCGGGAACCGCACGTCGACCAGGTTGCGGTCGGAGGCGGTGTGCACGTTCTCCAGGTGGTGCAGCAGCGACGGGCCGTCGTACCACGGCATGTGCTCGGAACGGGACACGACGTTGTCGCCGTGCAGCGCCGAGACCGGGATCACGGTGAGGTCGGGGATGTCGAGCTTCGTGGCGAACGCCGTGAACTCCTGGTGGATCTCCTCGTACACCTCTTCGGACCAGTCGACGAGGTCCATCTTGTTGATACACAGCACCATGTGCGGCACCCGCAGCAGCGAGCACAGGAACGCGTGCCGCCGCGACTGCTCCACCAGGCCCTTGCGGGCGTCGACCAGGATCAGCGCCAGGTTCGCGGTGGAGGCGCCGGTGACCATGTTGCGGGTGTACTGGATGTGGCCGGGGGTGTCGGCGATGATGAACTTGCGCCGGGGCGTGGCGAAGTAGCGGTACGCCACGTCGATCGTGATGCCCTGCTCCCGCTCGGCGCGCAGCCCGTCGGTGAGCAGGGCCAGGTTGGTGTACTCGTCCCCGCGCGACGCGCTGGTCGCCTCGACGGCGGCGAGCTGGTCTTCGAAGATCGCCTTGGAGTCGTACAGCAGCCGCCCGATCAGGGTGCTCTTGCCGTCGTCGACGCTGCCGGCGGTGGCGAAGCGCAGCAAGTCGGCTCCGCCGATCGACAGCGCAGTGGCGCCGCCCATGGGGGCGTGGGTGGGGCCGGAGGCCCCGGGCTCAGTGGCTGCCTGGGACATCAGAAGTAGCCCTCTTTCTTACGGTCTTCCATCGCGGCCTCGCTCACCTTGTCGTCGCCCCGGGTGGCGCCGCGCTCGGTGATCCGGGTGGCGGCGACCTCGGCGATCACCTGGTCGATGGTGTCGGCGTCGGAGCGCACGGCAGCGGTGCAGGTGGCGTCGCCGACGGTGCGGTAACGCACCTTCTCGACGAAAGGCTGCTCGCCGGGCCTGGCCGGCAGCAGGTCGTTGACGGCGTAGAGCATGGTGTCCCGCTCGACGACCTCGCGCTCGTGGGCGAAGTAGATCGACGGCAGCCCCACGCTCTCCTGCGCGATGTAGTGCCAGATGTCCAGCTCGGTCCAGTTCGACAGCGGGAACACCCGGATCGACTCGCCGGGGTGCACGCGGGAGTTGTAGAGCGACCAGAGCTCGGGGCGCTGGTTCTTCGGGTCCCACTGGCCGAACTCGTCCCGGAAGCTGAACACGCGCTCCTTGGCGCGGGCCTTCTCCTCGTCCCGCCGCGCCCCGCCGAACAGCGAGTCGAAGCGGTGCTTCTCGACCGCGTCGAGCAGCACCGGGGTCTGGATCGGGTTGCGCATGCCGGTCGGCGGCTCCACGACCAGGCCGCGGTCGATCGCCTCCTGCACGCTGGCCACGATCAGCTGCAGGCTCAGCTCGGCCACACAGCGGTCCCGGTAGTCGAGCACCTCGTCGAAGTTGTGCCCGGTGTCGACGTGCATCACGGGGAACGGGATCGGACCGGGGGCGAACGCCTTCGCCGCCAGATGCAGCATGACGATCGAGTCCTTGCCGCCGGAGAACAACAGACAGGGGCGCTCGAACTCCGCCGCGACCTCCCGGAAGACGAAGACACTCTCGGCCTCCAGAGCGTCGAGGTGCGACACCCGGTAATCCGCTGTGCTGCTCATTGCTGCGCTCCGTTCACGACCTCTTTCAACGCGGCGAGCAGCCGCGGCGCGATGTCCGGCCGGCACACCACCAGGTCAGGAAGCATGGGGTCCGGACGGTTGTATTCGAGGGTGCTGCCATCGAGGCGGGATGCGTAGTGCCCTGTGGCCAAGGCCACGGAGACGGGCGCGGCGGAGTCCCATTCGTACTGGCCCCCCGCGTGCACGTACGCCTCGACGGTACCTTGGGCCACCGCGCACACTTTCGCCCCCGCCGACCCCATCGGGACCAGCTCCGCGCCCAGTTCGCTCGCCAACGCCGCCATGAACTCCGGCGGGCGGGTACGGCTGACAGCGATCCGGATCGCCCCGCCGGCTTCGGCGCGCGCGGGCGCCGCCCGATCGCTGGCGAGCACCACCCCCTGCGCCGGAAGCGCCACGGCCCCGGCGACCAGCCCGGGGGCAGGCACTCCTCGCCGCCAGAGCGCCACGTGGACCGCCCAGTCGGTGCGACCCTCCTCGGAGTACTCCCTCGTGCCGTCCAGCGGGTCGACGATCCACACCCGCTCGGCGTCCAGGCGCGCCGGGTCGTCGGCGCCCTCCTCGGAGAGCACCGCGTCATCCGGCCGCCATGCGGCGAACGCCTCCATCAGCAGCTCGTGGGACCGCTGATCGCCGGCGTCCCGCAACGCCTTCGGATCCGTGTGCCCCAGTTCCTCGCGCAGGGCGAGCAGCAGCGCGCCGGCCCGCTCAGCGAGCCAGGCGGCGAACCGCGCGTCGTCCTGCGGCGGACTGCCGTCCTCCGCCACGCCTACCACTCCCAGAGTTCACGTCGATTCAGCGCACCGTCAGCGCGGCGCTTCGCAGATCCGCGAGTCTCTCACGCGGCGCCCGGCGCCGGTCAAACCCGCTGCGCACCGGCTCAGTACGCCCCGGAGGCGCGCCACACCGCGGTCAGCGTACGCAACAAAATCACCAAATCCGCAGAAAGCGACCAATTCTCCACATATCGCAGATCCAGCCGCACGCTGTCCTCCCAGCTCAGGTCCGACCGGCCGCTCACCTGCCACAACCCGGTCAGGCCCGGCTTGACCACGAGCCGGCGGCGCATGTCGTCCGGGTATACGGCCACCTCGCGGGGCAACGCGGGTCTCGGCCCGACCAGCGACATGTCGCCGCGCAGCACGTTGAGCAACTGCGGCAGCTCGTCCAGAGAGTAGCGACGCAGCCACCGGCCGACCGGCGTCACCCTGGGGTCGTCCCGCATCTTGAAGAGCACCCCGTCCAGCTCGTTGCGGCGCAGCAGTTGCCGCAGCCGCCGCTCCGCGTCGACGTGCATGGTGCGGAACTTGAACATCGTGAACTCGCGCCCGTCCCGGCCGACGCGCACCTGCCGGAACAGCACCGGGCCGGGCGAGTCACGCCGGGTCAGCACCACGATCACCGCCAGCAGCGGAGCGAACGCCGCCAGCAGCAGCGCCGCGCCGACGCGGTCGAAGATCTCCTTGGCGACCCGGGCCGCCCCGGTCAGCCGCGGGTGCTCCACGTGCAGCATCGGCAGCCCGTCCACCGGCCGGAGCGTCGTGCGGTCGCCGGCCACGTCGATGAGCGCGCTCGCCAAGATCAGGTCGATGTCGTCGCGCTCCAACTGCCACGCCAGCCGCCGCAACTCGATCCCATCCAACTCCGGGCAGGAGAGCACCACCACGGTGTCGGCGTCGCACTGCCGCACCGCGTCCGCGACGTCGTCGAAGCTGCCGTACACGTCGAGGTCGAGCCCCGGCGCCTGCCGCGGCCCGCCAGCCGGCAGACAGGCGGCGACCGCCTGCAGACCGTGGAACTTCTCGCGACTCAACTGCTGGGTCAGGTGCGCCACGGCCCGCCCGTGCCCGACCACGACCACGCGGCGCAGGTAATGCCCGTGAGCGCGGGCGCGATGCAGCCGGTGACGCTGCGCGTAGCGGGCCGCGACGCAGGCCAGCACCATCGCCGGCAGCGCGATCAGGACGTAGCCGCGGGCGAGCCGGATCTCCAGGCCGTACGAGACGATCGCGACCGTGGCCAGCAGCACCAGCCCGGCGCGGAAGACCCGCTGATACTCCTCGGCGCCGACGAACAGGTACCGCGTCTCGTACCCCCGGTTCAGCGCGAGGCACGCCGCCCAGGCCAGCGGCAGGACCAGGGAAAAGATCAAATACCAGCGGTTGTACGAGGTGACACCAGGACCGAAGCGCAGACCGAACGCGAACGCCGCCGCGAG
>WHSM01000085.1 GCA_009380105.1 Micromonosporaceae bacterium | reverse complement strand
GGGTACTTCTCGAAGTGCGGCGGCTTGAAGTAGTCGGTCCACAGCACCCAGAGGTGGTGCTTGACGAGCTCGGACCGCTGCTCCTTGATGATCACCGCCCTCGAGCGGAAGTCGGGGTCGTCGTTGCCGGCCACCTTCTCGCAGATGGCCTTGACCGACTGGGCTTCGATGCGTGCCTGCGCCGGGTCGTACACGCCACAGGGAAGATCACAATGTGCCTGGACCTCGATGGTCGGAGCAAAGAGTCGCACCCGCATGGTCCTTTCGTGTCGAGGGAGCGGTTGACTACGTCCTATCGGGCGACCCTACCCCCGGCGGGGTGGGCGCGACGGGCCGGAGGAGGACACATGGCGTGGGGGCTGGCGGTCGTCCGAGGGCGGTCGATGCTGCCGACCCTGCGCGACGGTGACCGGCTGTTGGTTCGGTACGGCGCGGCGCCCAAGATCGGAGGCCTGGCCGTGGTCCGGCTGCCGGACGGCGTCGTCGCGGTGAAGCGGGTGGTGCGGCGAGAAGCCGACGGCTGGTGGGTCGAGCGAGACAACCCGGCCGAAGGCGTCGACTCCTGGTCGGCCGGTGCCATTCCGGACTCCGACGTCGTCGCCCGCGTCGTCCGCCGAGTGTGGCCGCCACGGCGGTGAGCCGGCGAGTCGGTCGACATGCCACAATAGGGACCCCGGGTGACCCCCGTCGTACCGGCGATGCGCCGCTCAGATCCGGGCGGGCGAGTGGCTCGCGTACCGCATCCGCCTTCTCACCTCACGTTGTGGAGCGCTGCTCCAAGGAGTACGTCGTCATGGTTGCCGACCTGGTCTCTCCCGACGCCGACGCTGTGCCGAGCGGGGACGCCCCGCACCCAGTGTCGGCGGACCCGACCTTCGCGCTGCACGCCGCGGGCAAGCTGCGCATCGCCTCGACCGTCCCCCTGCGCGATGCGCACGACCTGTCGCTGGCGTACACCCCCGGCGTGGCCAGGGTATGCGAGGCCATCGCCGCCGAGCCCGAGCTGGCCGCGTCCTACACCTGGACGAGCAACACGGTCGCGGTCGTCACCGACGGCACGGCTGTGCTCGGGCTGGGCGACATCGGACCGACGGCTGCGATGCCCGTCATGGAGGGCAAGGCGGTGCTGTTTCGCGAGTTCGGTGGGGTGGACGCCGTGCCGATCTGCCTCGACACCACCGATCCGGACGAGATCGTGGACACCGTCGCCCGGCTGGCGCCGAGCTTCGGTGGCATCAACCTCGAGGACATCGCGGCGCCCCGATGCTTCGAGATCGAGCGCCGGCTGCAGGAGCGACTCCACATCCCGGTCTTCCATGACGACCAGCACGGCACGGCGATCGTCGTCCTGGCAGCCTTGCGCAACGCGCTTCGCCTGACCGATCGGGTCCTGTCGGAGACCCGCGTCGTTATCTCTGGCGCCGGAGCCGCGGGGGTCGCCGTGGCGCGGATCTTGCTCGCCGCTGGGGTGCGCCAGCTCGCCGTCGTCGACCGAGGGGGGATCTTGCATGCCGATCGACCCGACCTCAGCCCGGTCAAGCTGCGGCTCGCCGAGCAGACCGCCCACTGGGGCGTGAGCGGGCAGCTCGTCGACGCTCTCGACGGGGCCGACGTTTTCATCGGAGTCTCGGGAGGCCAGGTGCCGGAGGCCGCGGTGGCTCGGATGGCGTTCGACGCGATCGTGTTCGCCCTGGCCAACCCGCAGCCGGAGATCCACCCCGACATCGCTCGGCGCTATGCCCAGGTGGTCGCTACGGGCCGGTCCGACCATCCCAACCAGATCAACAACGTGCTCGCGTTTCCCGGGGTATTCCGAGGGGCGCTCGACGTCGGGGCCGGTCGGATCACCGAGGGCATGAAGCTGGCGGCGGCGCGGGCGCTGTCCGACCTCGTAGGGTCCGACCTCGAGGCGTCGTATGTCATCCCGTCACCCTTCGACGAGCGAGTCGCTCCGGCGGTCGCCGACGCCGTCGCGCGGGCCGCCCGCGTCGAAGGGCTGACCCGCTGACGCCGGCCGGGTGGCACTAGGGTCGGGCTCATGTTTGCCGTCTACGCCACGTCGTTCGATCCCGACGATCCGCTGTCCGGCTTGGCGCTCGGGGACCGTCCCGATCCGGCGCTCCCGCGCGACGACTGGACCACGGTCACCGTCCGCGCGGCGGCGCTGAACCACCACGACCTGTGGACGCTGCGTGGCATCGGCCTGTCGCGAGACGAGCTGCCTCGCGTCTTGGGCTGCGACGCCGCGGGTGTCGACGCCGATGGCCACGACGTCCTCGTCCACTCGGTGATCAGCGACCCGTCGTGGCTCGGCGACGAGACCCTGGATCCGAAACGGTCGCTGCTGTCGGAGCGATACGACGGCACCTTCGCCGAGCGAGTCGCGGTGCCTCGCCGCAACCTGGTTCCGAAGCCCGCGGCGCTGTCGTGGGAGGAGGCCGCGTGCCTTCCCACCGCGTGGCTCACGGCCTATCGCATGCTGTTTGGCCAGGGTCGCCTTCGACCGGGGGACAGTGTCCTCGTGCAGGGCGCCGGCGGTGGCGTGGCGACCGCTCTGATCATGTTGGCCCGAGCCGGCGGCCTGCGAGTCTTCGCCACCAGTCGCGACCAGACCAAGCGGGACCGCGCCCTGTCGATCGGCGCCCACGCCGCCGTCGAGAACGGCGCTCGGCTGCCGCATCGCGTGGACGCCGTCATGGAGACCGTGGGAGAGGCAACGTGGTCCCACTCGATCAAGTCCCTGCGACCCGGCGGCACTCTCGTGCTCTGTGGCGCCACGTCGGGTGAGCGCCCGTCGAACGCCGAGCTGAGACGGATCTTCTACCTCTCGATGCGGATCCAGGGCTCCACGATGGGTACTCGCGACGAGCTCGGCGAGTTGGCCAGCTTCCTCGACGTCACCGGCGTCCGGCCGTTGATCGACCGGGTGCTGCCCCTGGACCAAGCCCGAGACGGCTTCGCCGCCATGGCGCGGGGCGAGGTGTTCGGCAAGGTCATCTTCACCCTCTGACCCATGGTGACCATCCGCCCCATCTGACCCGCTCATCCGCCCCGTCTGACCGCGTCATCCGCCGCGTATGGTCCCCCGGGAGGCCCGATGGTGACGCTCCGCCAGGGCGGCGTCGACGATGATGCCGCCGGCGCCGCGCTGCACATCGCATGCTGGCGGGAGGCGTACGCGGACATCGTGGATCCGGACGTACTCGCCGAGCGGACGAACGATCTCGCCGACCGGACCGAGAGATGGCGGTCCTCGCTCGCCGAAGGGCCGCCACGCTGGTTGGCGGTTGCGGGGGACGGCGAACTCGTCGGGTTCTCGTCGGCCGGCCCGGTCGGGACGAGGACATCGACCTCGATCTGGCGCTGTTCGCGATCTACGTACGGGCCTCCCACTTCGCGCCCGACGGCGCCCGCAAGCCGGAGCCGTCTTCCGGCAGCCCGAGATCCGCATGGTCAGACGGGGCGGATGACGAGGTCAGACGGGGCGGATGATGGGGCCAGACGGGGCGGATGAGCGTCAGTCCTCGTCGTCGAGGCGGGCCAGCCAGGTGGCGAGGCGTTCGACCGGGGTCTCGAACTCGGGATGCAGGTCGCAGAACTCCCGGAGCCGGTCGGCGACCCACGCCAGGCTCACCTCCTCGTCGCCGCGTCGCGACTCCAGCTCCTCGATCCCCCTGTCGGTGAAGTACACCCGTGTCCTTCCGGAGCGATCAGGCGAACGCCTGCTGGACCAGGGCCCGCTGTTCCTCGACGTGCCGCGAGTGCTGGCCCACCGCCGGGGACGTCGACTCCGGCCGCGACACCCGGTAGAACGGCAGCCCATCCAGCTGCGGCGTGAGGTGCAACGCCATGTGCGGCCAGGGACCCATGTTGGCCGGCTCGTCCTGCACCCAGCGCAGCTGCGCCAGATGGGGGTACTTGGCCAGCTCGGTCTTCAGCGCCTGCACTGGCCACGGGTAGAGCTGCTCGACCCGCAGGATCGCCGTTCGCGGCTCGTCCCCTTCCTGCTTGGTGCGCTCGGCCCACAGGTCCCAGGCGATCCGACCGCTGCAAAAGACCACCCGCTCCACCCGTCCGGCGTCGACCTCGTCGTCCGGGATGATCGGCTGGAACGTGCCCGACGTGAGATCCGCGGGCATCGACACCGCCGCCTTGGCCCGGAGCATCGACTTCGGCGTGAAGACGATCATCGGCCGATGGTGGCCGGCCAGGGTGTGTCGGCGCAGCAGATGGAAGTACGACGCGGGCGTCGACGGCTGGGCGACCGTGAAGGCGTCCTCGGCCGCGAGGGTGAGGAAGCGCTCGATCCGACCGGACGAGTGGTCGGGACCCTGTCCTTCGTACCCATGGGGGAGTAGGAGTATGACGCCGGACTTTTGACCCCACTTGGCCTCGCCGGACGTGATGTACTCGTCGATGATGGTCTGCGCGCCGTTGGCGAAGTCGCCGAACTGCGCCTCCCACATGACCAGCGCGTCCGGACGGGCCACGGAGTAGCCGTACTCGAAGCCCATCGCCGCGTACTCCGACAGCAGCGAGTCGTAGGTGTGGAATGACGCCTGGTCGGGCCCGAGGTGCGTCAGCGGTGTCCACTCGGCCGCGGTCTTGCGGTCGATGATCGTCGCGAACCGCTGGACGAACGTGCCGCGCCGGGAGTCCTGGCCGGACATCCGGACCGGTCGGCCCTGCAGCAGCAGAGACCCGAGCGCCACGATCTCGCTGGTCCCCCAGTCGATCGGCCCTTGGGTGATCGCCGCGGCCCGCCGCTGCAGCTGAGGCAGCACCTTCGGATGCACCGTGAAGCCGTCCGGGGGGGTGTCGTAGGCATCCGAGATCGTCTTGAGCACCTCGGGGGTGACGGCGGTCTCGTCCTCCTCGGCCGGCTTGTCCGGATACTCCGGCACCGTCGCGTAGTCCTCGGGCGGCGTCGACTTGGCCTCCCGCACCTCGGTGAACACTCGCTCCAGCAGGGCCTGGTAGTCCTGCATCGCGGACTCGGCCTGTTCGACGGAGATGTCGCCGCGTCCGATCAGCGCCTCGGTGTAGAGCTTGCGTACGGAGCGCTTCTTCTCGATCAGGTCGTACATCAAGGGCTGCGTGAAGCTCGGGTCGTCGCCCTCTTGTGCCCGCGCCGCCGGTAGCAGACCAGGTCGATCACGACGTCGGTGTTGAACGCCTGGCGGTAGTCGAACGCCAGCCGGGCCACCCGGATGCAGGCCTCGGGGTCGTCGCCGTTGACGTGGAAGATCGGTGCCTGCACCATCCGCGCCACGTCGGTGCAGTACAGCGACGAGCGGGAGTGCGTCGGCGACGTGGTGAAGCCGACCTGGTTGTTGACCACGACATGGACCGTGCCGCCAGTGCGGTAGCCGCGCAGCTGTGACAGGTTCAGCGTCTCCGCGACCACGCCCTGGCCGGCGAACGCCGCGTCGCCGTGCACGAGCAGCGGGAGCACGGGGTACTCCCGGCCCCGGTTGAGCAGATCCTGCTTGGCCCGGGCGATGCCCTCGAGGACCGGGTCGACCGTCTCGAGGTGCGACGGGTTGGCGGCCAGCGACACCTTGATCGTGTCGCCGCTCTGACCGACGAACGCGCCCTCAGCGCCGAGGTGGTACTTCACGTCGCCGGAGCCCTGGGTGGACTTCGGGTCCATGTAACCCTCGAACTCGGAGAAGATCTTCTCGTACGGTTTGCCGACGATGTTGGCGAGCACGTTGAGCCGGCCGCGGTGCGCCATCCCGATCACGACCTCGTCGAGGCCGGTCGTGGCGGAGTTCTGCAGCACCTCGTCCAGCAGCGGGATCAGGCTCTCGGCGCCCTCCAGGCTGAACCGTTTCTGCCCGACGTACTTGGTCTGCAGGAAGGTCTCGAACGCCTCGGCGGCGTTGAGCCGGTTCAGGATGTGCTTCTGCTCCTCCACGGGGGGCTTCTCGAACTTGCGCTCGACCCGAAGGGAGATCCAGGCCCGCTCCTCCGGGTCCTGGATGTGCATGTACTCCACGCCTACCCGGCGGCAGTACGCCTCGCGCAGCACCCCGAGCACCTCGCGCAGCTTCATCTTCTCCTTGCCGGCGAACCCGCCGACCGGGAAGCTGCGGTCCAGGTCCCACAGAGTGAGGCCGTGGGAGAGGATGTCCAGGTCTGGGTGCCGCCGGATCTTGAACTCGAGCGGGTCGGTGTCGGCCATCAGGTGGCCACGCACCCGGTACTCGCGGATCATCTCCTGCGCCCGCGTGCCCTTGTCGAGTTGGCCCTCGGAGACGTGCGCGACGTCGCGCACCCACCGCACCGGCTCGTACGGCACCCGCAGCGAGGTGAAGATCCCGTCGTAGAAGCCGTCCTCGCCCAGCAGCAACTGGTGGATCCGGCGCAGGTACTCACCCGACTGCGCGCCCTGGATGATCCGGTGGTCGTACGTCGAGGTGAGAGTCATGATCTTGGAGACGGCGTTCTGCGCCAGCATCTCGTCGGACATCCCGGAGAACTCCGCCGGGTACTCCATGGCGCCGACGCCGATGATCGTGCCCTGTCCCTGCATCAGCCGGGGCACCGAGTGCACGGTGCCGATGGTGCCGGGGTTGGTCAGCGAGATCGTCGCGCCGGAGTGGTCCTCCAGGGTCAGCTCGTTACGCCGGGCGCGGCGCACGATCTCCTCGTACGCCTGCCAGAACTCCCGGAAGTCCATCTGCTCGGTGCCCTTGACGCTGGGCACCACCAGCATCCGGGTGCCGTCTCCGCGCTTGGTGTCGATGGCGATGCCGACGTTGACGTGCTCCGGCTTCACCAGGGTCGGTTTGCCGTCGACCACCTGGTACGAGTTGTTCATCTCAGGGAAGTCCGCCAGCGCCTTGATCATGGCGTACCCGATGATGTGGGTGAAGCTGACCTTGCCGCCGCGCCCCCGGGCCAGGTGGTTGTTGATCACGATGCGGTTGTCCGCGATCAGCTTCGACGGCACCGCGCGGACGCTGGTGGCGGTGGGCACCGACAGCGAGGCGTCCATGTTGCTGGCGATGCGGGCGCTCACGCCGCGCATCGGGGTCCGCGCGCCGCCGTCGGGCGCCGGCGCTGCGGGCTTCGCGGTTGGCCTGGCCTCGGTCGGCTGGGCCGGCGCGCCGGTCGGCTTGGCGGCGGCCTTGGTCGCCTTGGCGTCAGCGGGCGCGGCCTTGGCGGGCTTCGCTGGCGCGCTCGGCGCGGCGCCGGGGGCCTGCGGCGCCTTCGCGGGGGCCGGCGCCGAAGCGGCAGCCGGCGTCGCGGGCTTGGCCGGCGCGCTCCCGTGCCCGTCGCCGGCGGTCGGCTTGTAGTCGGCGAAGAAGTCGTGCCAGGCCGGATCGACACTCGAGGGATCGGTGAGGTACCGCTGGTACATGTCCTCGACGATCCACTCGTTGGGGCCGAACTCCGCCAGCACGTCCGCCTTGCCGCCGGCCGCGCTGGCGGGGGAGTCTGTCTCGGGTTTGCTCTGCGTTGCCACGACCTTGATCGCCTCTTCCGCCGGTTCTGGTGCTGGGCCCGAGCACCGGAGCATTGTGTCCGCGGGGCGCGATGATCATGGCGCGTGCGCGCCCGCCGGTCAGGCGCGCCCCGCACCTGTTTTCCGGCGTTCCAGGCTACGCGTGTCGCCCAACCTGAGCGTGCCTGACTCCCTGTCGCGACGCCCGCATGGTGGGACGGGCGCCAAGCTTCACACCTCTCACGTTAGGTCGCGCTCCCGTCCGACGCGCGAGCGCCCCCGAAACCCTGCCGCCGGCTTTGTCGTTTCCCTACCGGAGTCACAAACCAGACTTCACCGACACGCTTTGCTGACGGGACAAAAGGTGCCTGGAATGGCTGGTAGAACCGCATGGAAGCTGCTCACCCGAAGTGTGATCGCCGCGGCCTGCGCGCTCGGGCTCGCCGTCACAGCCCCGGCAGTGGCCGACAGCGCCGGTGGCATCACGCATACCGACGCGCCGGCGGCGCCCGGCGCCCCGGAGCCGGTGAAAGGCCCTGGCATGGTGGTGCGGCCGGCCGCCGCGGACTCGTTCACGCTCGTCGTGCGCCCGCACGGGCAGGCCGCCCGCACGGTGGCGCTCAACTGCCGCCCCGTCAGCGGGAACCACCCGGCGGCCCGGGCGGCGTGCGACCAGATCCAGGCGACGCGGGGAAGGATCGCCGCGATCCCACCGGCCGACACGCTGTGCACTGCCGAGCACGCCCCGGTCACCGTGACGGCCCGCGGCGCCTGGCACACGGAACCACGCGCGTACCGGAAGACCTTCAGCAACATCTGCGTGGCGGTGCGCGACACCGGCGGCGTGCTGTTCGACTTCTGACCCGCCCCGGGTCAGCGGGCGAGTGGTAGGTCCAGGTCCGTCAGGATCGCCTGCGCCGCGTTGTGGCCGGCGCAGCCGATCACCGAGCCTGCCGGGTGGCAGCCGGCCGCCCCGGCGTACACGCCGTCCACCCCGGTCCGGTACGGCATCCGGTCCGTGAACGACAACGCGTTGTCCACGTGGTCGATGTTCCCGCCCGTGATCCCGAACCGCTCCTCGATGTCCGGCGGGGCCAGCGCGTCCACGTCCGCCACCAGCGACGTCAGCCCCGGCGCGTACGACTCGGCGAAGCTGAGCAGGCGGTCGACGTACCCCTCCTTCTGCTCTGCCCAGGACGAGCCGGCCGGGACGTGCGGCACGCCCTGCACGAAGAAGGCCGACGAATGTCGCCCTTCGGGGTCCCGCAGCGACGGGTCCAGCGTCGAGTGCAGGTACCACTCCAGCGGCGGCAGCGGATCCAGCCGCCCTTCCGCGCCGGCCTCGAACGCCGCCCGCACCGCCGACAACACGCTGCCGTCCCCGGCCGCCGCCGGCATCAGGTGCACGGTGGTCGAATGCTGCCCGACCGGCTCTGGCAGCGCGGAGAAGCGCGGCAGGTCGGTCAGGGCGAGGTTCACCTTCATGGTCTGCCCCGGCGACCGGGAGGCGAACCCGTCGATCAGCCGACGTAGCGACGCGGGGCACGCCTCGCCCAGCAGCGCCGGCAGCCGGAACGGATCGGTGGCGGCCAGCACGACCCGGGCGGAAACCGACGCGCCGTCGCTGGTCACCACGCCGCTCACCGCTCCCGCGTCCGTCGTGACCGCCGAGACCGACACGCCGGTACGGATCACAGCCCCCTCCGCGCCCGCCCGCGCGCCGAGCGTCCGGGTGACCGTGCCCATCCCGCCGCGCACCACCATC
This sequence comes from Micromonosporaceae bacterium, assembly GCA_009380105.1. Classification (GTDB taxonomy): domain Bacteria; phylum Actinomycetota; class Actinomycetes; order Mycobacteriales; family Micromonosporaceae; genus WHSM01. The sequence continues at coordinate 3,905 of WHSM01000085.1, read as the reverse complement.
CAGGTGCCGTCGGCGCCGGGGAGCCGGCACATGTTGTGCACCAGGATGTTGTGGCCGCTGCCAGGACTCCACGGCGAGCCGGCCAACCCCGGCATGCCGTCGGTGACCGCGTACATCGCCACCAGCAGCTCGCTGGCGAACTCGAAGCTGCCCAGGTAGTCCATCGCCGAGCCGCGCACCAGGTCGACGAAACGCTGACGCAGCTCCGGCCGGATGTGCCGCTCGGCGGTCTCCTCCAGCGGCAGCGGCTCCGCCAACCAGGCCGGAGCCAGGTCTGAGGCGAGCGTCGCCAGCTCCGCGCCGAGCGCCTGCTGGGCGCGCCAGTCCTGAGCCGTGAAGAACTCTTCGAACTGCGCCCGGTTCGCCTCGGCGTCCGCCCCCAGCAGCAGGTGGCGGCCGTCAGCCGTGGGAAGGAAGTAGTGCGGGTCGCGGCGCGTCAGCGGCAGGTCTTCGGGGATCCGCAAGCCGAGCAGTCGTATCAATTCCGGCGGCATCAGCCCGAGCAGGTACGCGCCGGTCGAGGCCCGCAGTCCGGGCGCCTTCTCGAACGGCGTCTCGGTGCGGCAGGCACCGCCGATCACCTCGTCCCGCTCCAGCACCTCCACCGACAGCCCTGCGCGCGCCAGCAGGGTCGCCGCGACGAGCCCGTTGTGTCCGGCTCCGATCACCACCACGTCAGCCATGCCCGTCATCCTCACACCACGAGGTGACGACACGGTCGCGGCGGGGCGTTCTCGTCATCTTGGGTGGCTATCCTCGGCGCGGCCCACGCCGGGACGGCCCGGGCCAGCCGGGGGACAGCCCACGAGGATGTTGATGAACGCACTCACGCGATGGCGCCCGACCACGCGCTGGGATCAGGCGGATCAGGAGGAAGCTCTCAGCAAACTCTCAGCGAACAACCAGCGGCAGCGAAGGTGACAGTCGGATGATGACAGGCATGCGATCGAGCGCGTTGACGGATTCGGCCGGGCACGCCGGGCCGGAGGCGCATCTGCTGGTGGTCGAGGACGACCCCAACATCCTGGAGCTGCTGGGCGCCAGCCTGCGGTACGCCGGCTTCGAGGTCGACACCGCCACCGAAGGCGCTGAGGCGGTCGAGTCGATCCTGCGCCGCCGGCCGGACCTGGTGGTGCTCGACGTGATGCTCCCGGACATGGACGGCTTCGAGGTGGCGCGCCAGATCCGCTCGGGCGGCGACCGCACCCCTGTCGTGTTCCTCACCGCGAGGGACGCCGTCGACGACAAGATCCGTGGCCTGACGCTCGGCGGCGACGACTACATCACCAAGCCGTTCAGCCTGGAGGAGGTGGTGGCGCGCATCCGCGCGGTGCTGCGGCGCACCCAGGGCGACGTGACGCCGCCGCCTCGCCTGTCGTACGCCGACCTGGAGCTCGACGAGGAGACCCGCGAGGTGTTCCGGGGCGGCGAGCGGATCTCCCTCTCGCCGACCGAGTTCAAGTTGCTCAGGTACTTCATGTCCAACGCCGGCCGGGTGCTGTCCAAGGCGCAGATCCTCGACCACGTGTGGAACTACGACTTCCGTGGCGACGATGGCATTGTCGAGTCGTACGTGTCGTACCTCCGCCGCAAGGTGGACCGGGTCGAGCCCCGGCTGATCCACACCCTGCGCGGCGTGGGGTACGTGCTGCGCAAATCAACCTGAGGAGGCGCCGCGGTGGGCGACAACGCGCGCAGCCGCCGAACCGGCCCAGTGGTCTGTATGGCAAATGACCTGGCGTGCGGACCTTCCGAGACCACCCGTTGCAGTCTGGCCGGTGTCGCGTGGTCTCCGAAGGTCCGTCGGCCGCCCAGCCCGCCGCTGGCAGCGTCGTCTTCGCCGCCCCGCCATGTGCCAGACAGACCACTAGAGGTGTGATGGGGAACGTCTTCGACCGGGTGTCGTTACGAGCGAAGCTCGTGGCGGCGGTGTTGGGCATCGTCGCCGCGTCCATGACCGCGATCAGCGTGTCGAGCGTCGCCGCGATGCAGGGCTACCTGCTCAACCGCGTCGACGACGATCTGCGCGCCTTCGCCAACACGCTGATAGAGCGGCGCCAGGTCCAGGTGACGACGTCGGCCAACGGGGTGCTGCTGCCCAGTCCGTACGTTTTCGAGATCCGCGCCGCGGACGGCCGGCTGGAGAGCGCGTACCCGGAACCTGACGGCGCGTGGCCGAAGGTGCCCAGCGAGCCGGCGGAGCTGAAGGCGCGCGAGCACCAGCCCTTCACGGTCGACTCGGTGAGCGGCATGACACGATGGCGGCTGCTGATCGAGACAGTGGACATCGCAGAAAGAAAGTACTTCCTGGTCATCGGCGCGAACCTCAACCACGTGGACAACACGGTAGACCGGCTGTCGCACCTCAGCCTGCTGATCGGGCTCGTGGTGCTCGGGGCCGCTGCCCTGGTCGCGATCGGCGCCGTGTGGGCGAGTCTGCGGCCGCTCGGTGAGATCGAGCGCACCGCGACCGCGATCGCCGCCGGTGACCTGTCGCGGCGTGTGCCGGATCGAGATCCGCGCACTGAGGTGGGCCGCTTGGCGCGCGTGCTCAACATGATGTTCAACCAGATCGAGACGGCGTTCCGTGCCCGGGAGCGCTCCGAGGAGGCCGCCCGCAGCTCCGAGGAGCGCATGCGCCGTTTCGTGGCGGATGCCAGTCACGAGTTGCGCAGTCCGTTGACCTCGATACGAGGCTTCGCAGAGCTGCACCGCCACGGGGGGATCAGCGACACGCGCGAAGTGGCGTCCGTGATGCGCCGGATCGAGGACGAGGCGTCCCGGATGGGCCTGTTGGTGGAGGATCTGCTGCTCCTGGCCAGGCTGGACCAGCAACGCCCGATCGACTGGCGCCCGGTGGACGTGCTCGACCTCGCCGCCGACACGGTTGTCGCGGCGCGGGCGACAGCTCCGGATCGGCGCATCGAGCTGGTGGTCGGCGGGGCCCCGGTGGTGCTCGGCGACGAGGGTCGGTTGCGACAGGTGCTCGATAACCTGGTGCGCAACGCGTTGATCCACACCCCTGCGGGCACGCCGGTGGAGGTCCGGGTGCGCGCTGAGGCGAACGACGCGTTGCTGGAGGTGGCCGACGAGGGCCCCGGCCTGGACCCGGAGCAGGCTGAACGGGTCTTCGAGCGCTTCTATCGCGCCGACTCGGCCCGGTCCCGCCGTCACGGCAGCACTGGCCTGGGCCTGGCGATCGTCGCGGCGCTCGCCGCCGCGCACGGCGGCCGTGCTGGGGTGGCGAACACGCCGAGCACAGGAGCGATTTTCTGGGTACGCCTCCCGCTGGCCCCGGAGGGCAGGCCGTCGGCAGAGGCGGACTCGTCCCCGCACGAGGTGGTCCCCGACGACGGGGCGGTGACCCTTTCGCGCGCGGACGAAGCAACCCGGGACAGCGACGCGTCGGCCGGCGCGGACGTCCGCGAGGCGGATCGGACGGCAGGTGACGACGACCAGGCACACCATGACGACTCGGCGAGGGACGGCGGCTCAGACGGCAGGCGAGAGCCTCCGTGGGGCGCCGGGCCAGCGAAGCCGACCGTTCCCAGCTAACTTTCAGCAAGGTTCCAGGCGTGCCGTAGCTTCGTCGCGCAATCTGGACCCAGGAGTCCAAACCCGTGTGTGTGTGGCGAAGGGGAGCAGATGACCAGCGGCGAGCCGAGCGCCGATCCGGCGGGAGCACAACCTGCGGACAGCGCGACAACAGGCGACACCTCGCGAGAGCAGGCGCCGCGAAGCGCCTCCGCGGCCGATCCGGCCTGGCAGAACGCTGGCCAGGCGCAGCAGGGCCAGCAACACTTCCCCAACGCCACGGAGTCATGGGGGGACTCCCCGGCAGGGCCTTCGCCGAGCGGCCCGGGCTCCGGTCCGGGCCAGCAGCAGCCACCGGCCCCGGGACCCGT
>WHSM01000396.1 GCA_009380105.1 Micromonosporaceae bacterium | reverse complement strand
TCGGCCGACAAGCCGCTCGGCGTGCCGGTTCCGGCCCCGGCCAGCACGCTGCCGCCCTCGCCCATGGTCTCGAAACCCGGCCCGCAGACCGGCTACCTGGATCGGATCAAATACCAGCTCCAGGAGAAGACCGTCGTCATGGCCAACCTGTCCCGCCGGACGTCGGCGAGGTGCGAGCCGAACCGGATGACCGGAGCGGCCGGCGAGGAGATCCTGTGCACCGTCGGGTACGACGGCCTGAAGCTCGTCTGGAAGATCACGGTCATGAAGGCCGACCAGACCGGACTCGCCCTCGACGCCCGGCCCTCGGGCGCGGTCCTGACGCGCGAGGGCGTCTTCACGGCGTTCCACCAGCAGTTCGGCCCCGAGGGGCGCGATCTGCGCTGCGACGACATGCCGAAGCGGGAACTCGTCTCGCTGGGCAAGGACACCGACTACCGCTGCCAATACCAGGAGGAAGGCGGTGAGCGGGTCACCTTCCGGGTCGGGATCAGCGAACGCGGCCCGGTCTTCGAAGAGGCCTGACCAGCGTCGCGACCGCTGAAGTGTGTGCCCGGTCACCGAGTCCTGGGCCTTGCCGCCGTAACGTCCACGTGCAGACAGCTCGCACGTCACCTGAAGGGCGGCACGATGACCACCGCCAGCGCTTCGCAGGGCCCCACCGCCGCGTCCCCGACCCGCGTGGTCGGCGGAGTGGCAGGCGGCGTGGTGTCCGGGGCGCTCGGACCACGGCGCGCCCTGGTCCGGCTGGGGCGAGCCTGATCCGCACGGCCATGTCCAGCGACACCGGCGAACGCGCGACCCGACACTCGGACGGCCGCGTGCCAGCCGTTGACGGCTGTGCGCCGTATTGTCTGAGTGAAGGGCTTGACGCGCTGGAACAGCCGGTCTGGGGGCGCGACCCGCCGCCATGGGCCCCGGGGCGACGTGAGGAGGCAGCGCAGGTGGAGCGCATCGCCGCGCGGTACGACAAGACCTGGTGTCTGGCCGAGGTCGACATCTTCGCCGACCTGTCGGCAGCGGAGATGGACGCGATCGCGGCCGCGGCGCCGATGCGGACGTACGCCGCTGGAGAGCTGCTCTACTCGCCGCACAATCCGGTCGAGCTGCTGTTCATCCTGAAGCGGGGCCGGGTGCGGATCTTCCGGGTTTCCGCCGAGGGTCGCGCGTTGACCACCGCGATGATCTCGCCGGGCACGATCTTCGGCGACATGGTGCTCCTCGGCCAGCACATGTACGACAACTTCGCCGAGGCCCTCGACGAGGCGGTGGTGTGCGTGATGAGCCGGGAGGACGTGCAGCGGTTCCTGTTGTCCGACCCGCGGATCGCCGCACGGATCACCACGATGCTGGGCCTACGGCTGGCCGAGATGGAGCGGCGCCTGTCCGACACGGTCTTCAAGAGCGTGCCGCAGCGGCTGGCCGCTACGCTGGTCACCCTCGCCGGCAGCCAGCGCCGTCTCGGGGTGGGGCCGAAGGCTTCCACGGTGACGTTCACGCACGAGCAGATCGCGGCCCTGGTCGGCACGTCCCGCGAGACCGCCACCAAGATCCTCGGGGATCTGTCCGACCGGGGTCTGATCCGTCTGGCCCGGGGCCGGATCGCGTTGCTGGACCCGGTGGCGATCGAGGCCGAGGCCGGCGACTGAGCCCACGGGGTCACCTCAGCCGGGCCAGCGCGTCCGTTCGCCCACCGCGACAAGGCGCGAACGGGTCTGCTCGTCGCAGAGCGCCCCGGTCAACCCCGCCCGGTACGCCGCCTCCGCCGTCACTCCGAGCCGGGCGGCGACGGCGTGCTCCCGGCCGAGGTCCGTGTTGAACATGGCCGGGTCGTCGGTGGAGATCGAGCACAGCGCGCCGGCGGCGACCAGCGCGGGCAGCGGGTGCGCGTCCAGCGAAGGCGTGACGCGGGTGCGCAGGTTCGACGTGGGGCACACGTCCAGGACGATCTCGCGGTCGGCGATCTCCGCCAGCAACGCCGGGTCGTCGACGGCCCGGATGCCGTGGCGCAACCGGTGCGCGCCGAGGTCAAGCGCCTCCCGGATCGACTCCGGACCCGCGGACTCGCCCGCGTGCGGCACGATGCCCAGGCCCGCGTCGCGCGCGATGTCGAAGCAGCGCGCGAACGGCGCCAGGCTGTGGCCGGCCTCGATGCCGCCGACCCCGAGGCCGACGATCCCGCGGTCGGCGTACTTCACACACAGGCGGGCGACCTCCTCGGCGAGCAGGAGATCCGTCAGGGTGCGGTAGAGATCCGGGGTGAGGCGCACGGTCACGCCGTGCCGCTCGTACGCCTCCACGGCGCCCTCGCAGTAGCCGGCGAACAGCTCGTCGCCGGCGATGCCGCGCAGCATCCGCTCCGCCGGGGAGAAGATCCCCTCCACGTAGACAGCGCCGTGCGAGGCGGCCTCGGCGGCGTAGTCGACCACCACTTGACGGAAGTCGTCGGCGCCGCGCAGGCAGTTGGTCGTCATCACCCAGACGTCGATGAAGTGCGCGAAGTCGCGGAACTGGTACAGCTCGGTGAGCTCTTCGACAGTCTGGGCGGGCAGCGCGACGTCGTTGCGGCCGGCGACCGCCAGCAGCGTCGCGGGCCGCACGCTGCCTTCCAGGTGCAGGTGCAGTTCGATCTTCGGAGAGGTGGTCACGATGTGATCCTGCCGGACCCGCTCGTGGGAGACGAACCTGGTGCGGCCCCGGCGCTGTGCAGCGCCGGGGCCGCGTTTCTCCCCAGGTCAATCAGCCGGGTCGACTCAGACGGTCAGCGTCCAGGAGTCGAGGTATCCGGTGTCGTACGAGTAGACGTCCCGGACCGCCAGCCGCCACGTGCCGTTGGCCGCCTCGGAGGACAGGTTCACGGCGTACGTGGCGTGCACGTCGTCCGCCGAGTCCCAGTAGCTGTTGCTCTTCAGCAGGTAGGACGAGCCGTCCGGCGCCACGATGTAGATGACCAGGTCGCCGCGCCAGGTGTGCTCGATGTGCACCTCGACCGTGGAGCTGGACGAGGCGGCCCGGTTGCAGTCGCTGATCGTGATGGGGCTGTACACGTAGCCGCCGGCGTCCGGGATGGAGACGTTGCCGCCGTTGGTGCCGGAGCAGCCGGTGGGCGGTGGTGGTTCGCTACCCTCGCCGACGAACAGCAGGTTGTTCGGCGAGCCGCTGCCCGGGTTGGTGACCTTGTTCTTGGTCGCGTTGTTCTTCAGCGCCGTCTGCACCGCCGCCGGGCTGGCGGACGGGTTCGCGCCGAGGTACAGCGCCGCGCCACCGGCCACGTGCGGGGTCGCCATCGACGTACCGCTGATGGTGTTGGTCGCGGTGTCGCTGGTGTTCCACGCCGAGGTGATGTCACGGCCCGGCGCGAAGATGTCGCTGCAGGTGCCGAAGTTGGAGAACGAGGACCGGGCGTCGTTGCGGTCGGTCGAGTTCACCGTGATCGCCTCGGGGGTGCGAGCCGGGGTGAAGTTGCAGGCGTCCGAGTTGGAGTTGCCCGACGCGATCGCGTAGGTGACGCCGTCCGCGATGGAGTTGCGGACCGCGTTCTCCATCGTGGAGTTGCTGCCGGAGGCGCCGAGGCTCATGTTCGCCACCGCCGCGCCGGACGTGTGGTTGGACGTCACCCAGTCGATGCCCGAGGCGACGCCGGCGAGGGTGCCGGAGCCCTGGCAGTTGAGCACCTTGACCGCAACCAGCCTGACGCCCTTGGCCACGCCGTACGAGGTGCCACCGACCGTGCCGGCCACGTGGGTGCCGTGACCGTTGCAGTCGGTGTTGTTGGTGTCGACGGTGTTGGTGCCCCACACCGCCCGGCCACCGAAGTCCTGGTGGCTGATGCGGATGCCGGTGTCGATGATGTACGCGGTCACGTTCGACGCGGTGTTGGGGTAGGTGTAGCTGTTGTCCAGCGGCAGATTGCGCTGGTCGATGCGGTCCAGACCCCATGACGGGGTCGGACTCTGGGTGCCCAGCGCGCGCACGACGCGGTCCTGCTCGACGTAGTCGACCGCGGAGTCGGCGGCGGTGCGCTTGGCCTGAGCCTCGCTCATCTTCGCCGCGTAGCCCTTCAGGGCGGCCTTGTACGTGTGCGTGACCTTCGCGTCGTACCGCTTGGCGACGGTG
>WHSM01000017.1 GCA_009380105.1 Micromonosporaceae bacterium | reverse complement strand
CCTACGTGTCGAGCCAACATCGCGGCCTCCTGATGACCTTGTCCGTGGTCGCCCGTCACACCGACAGGAGGGAGGACGGGCGATCCTTGGGCGCCATGTGCCAATTAGGACGAGCGCAGCCGCCCGGTGGTTCCAGGGAAAACCCCATGCGGTCACATGGCACCTGTCCGGTTATAAAGAGTTTTCCCTTATTCCCTGGGTTCTGTGTTTCTTTCCGATAGATCACCCAGTACGTTCGTGAATTGATTCGGATCAATGTCTTGACAGCGCTTCAGTGGCGCTACCGGACTCCCTGCGACGCGTCGCACCCCTCGTTTGGACGCCGGCCCGCTCGCCACCCTCGACTGGCCGGCGACCACCCCGGAACGGAGGTGCTCCCAAGTGCGATCACTAGCCAGGGCCGGAGTCATCCTCGCGGTCGTCGTCACCGCGTTGCTGGCCGCCTCGACTGCCCAGGCCCACCAATGGGGCAGCTGGCACTGGAACCGGTACGGCTCCAGCGTCACCATTCGGGCCTATGTGTCCGGCCCCAACGTCACGTGGTCCAGGGCGGCGGTGGCCGACTGGGACCGGAACACGATCCTCTACCTGCCCGATCCCGGGTCCCACACCGACATGTCGGTGTTCGCCGGCAACTACGGCAACACCGGCTGGGGAGGCGTCGCCGAGATCATCAACTACAGCGGCAGCCACATCACCCACGGCCACGCCCGGGTCAACACCTACTACGAGTACGGCCAATCCGACTTCATCGGGATCCAGTGCCAGGAGGTCGGCCACCTGTTCGGCCTCGACCACAGCAATGACGGCTGCATGGGCAAGGGCTACTACAACAACCTGAACTACACCGTGCAGCACAACTGGAACGACATCTACAACATGTACCGCTACTCGCACCACTGACGGAGGAGGGAGTGACGTGACAATCAAGTTCAAGCGAAGCATCATCGCCACGGCACTCGTTCTTCCGCTGGCAGCCGGCGCCATCGCACTCGCGAGCACCACCAGCGGCACCGCCGCACCGCAGCCGGAACAGAAGCGGTACGCCCCGGTGTGGCACAACCAGCCCACCTCCGTCGGCCAGGCGGTCGATCTGGCCGCCGTCGTGGTGCGAGCCACAGTGGTCGACGTGCGGCAGGCTCCGGACGTGGTCGTGCCCGCGAAGGCAGAGCCCGGCGGCGTTGACCGGGTCGCCACCCAGGCGGTCACGCTCCGTACCAAAGAAGTGTTCAAGGGCTCGATGCCCGCGACGTTCACGGTGTCCCGCACGGGCGGACCCAACATCGTCGTCGAGGGCGACCCCGCCTACCGGACAGGCCAGCAGTACGTGCTGGCACTACAGAGTCAGCGCCCCGACGGCCGGTGGGTCCTGGTCTCGCCCGAGGGCCGCTACCAGGTCCGAGCCGGCAAGGTGTACGCGATCAGCGACGTGCCTGGCGTGGCGAAGGTCAACGGCCGAAGCTACGACCAGTTCCGCGCCACCGTCGAGAACGCCGTCAGCTGATCAGCTCGCGGAACCGAAGGATCAGTGGCCGGGGCGGCCTCTACACTGCCCCGGCCACTGCACGCTGCCGATCGCCCCTCATCAGCGTCTGTGCTCCACGGCATTTGCGATAAATCCGCTACGCCCTCCCCTGCGTATCAACAATGGGAAGGAATACGGAGAGCGGGAGGTGACACCATGCGACCACAGCGCACAGCGCACAGCGCACAGCGCGGGCGTCGGCCGGCCTGGCAGCCGCAGTGCTGTTGGCAACAGCCTGTGGCGGAGGCGACCCCGGCGGTGGCGATCAGCCCACGGACGAGGCCCAACCGACAGGCGCCCGTGTCGACGTGACCGAGGACGAGTTCTCGATCGAGCTGTCGGAGCCGGAGCTCACACCGGGCACGTACACCTTCGTGATCAAGAACGAAGGCGCAGTCGGACACAACCTCGTGATCGACGGCCCCGGCGTCTCGAAGGCCCAGACACCCCTGATACGCAGCGGCCGTACGGAGACCGTGACGGTGACACTGCGGGAAGGCACGTACGACGTGTGGTGCTCAATCGGCAACCACCGTGACCAAGGGATGGAACTGACCCTCTCGATCGGCGGCGCCGCGACGCCAACCCCCATGACCAGCCCCACCGGCGGTGACGACGGCAGCTACTAACGCGCCCTCCACAGACACGCAGGCCGAAGCTGGACAGTCAACGCGGTGCGCGGCATCGTCACGTGGCCGCAGTAGAACGGCGGCGCGACGGCAAGGCGATCGCCGCCACCGCCACCCCGACCAGTGCGCTCAGCAGGATCACGCCGGCCCACAGCTCCACACTCCAGCGCACCTCGTGCGAGAACTCCAGCCCGATCAGTTGCCCAGCCCACATCCCGACCGGCAACGCTCCTCCCAGCAGCGACGCCTCGTCGACCCAGCCGGCAAGGGCCCGGGAGCGGGTCAGCGCCTCGGCGAACGCGGCGCCGACCACCGCGCCAACCGCGGCCTCGCCGTACTCGAACTCCGCCAGCGATGCGCTGAGCAGGGCAACGGCCGCTACCGACACAGTGACCGCGCCGGCAGGAAGCGCAGGGACAAGGCGGCGCGCGAGCAGGATCGTGACAAGGATCGCCACACTGGTGATCAGGTACGAGCCGAGGCCGACCATCACCGGCATCTCCGCCTCCAGATGCCCCGGCTCGCCCTCCGGGATCGTCGTCAACGGCACGGTCGCCGCCGCCTCGACGAACACCGACTGGTAACTCAGGAAGAACATCGCCAACGCCGCGGTGGCGGCGAGGGAGACCGCCACGGCCAACGCGCCGGCGCCGCGGGGGGCGCCGCCGCGGTCGGCCGCAGAGCGCAACGGCGCGGTGATGAGCAGCACCCCGCCCACCAGCAGCATCAAGTGGGTTGGGCTGAGCAGCGCGTCGATGCCGGCCTCGACCCCGAACGCCATGTGCCAGAGCATGTCGCCGACGCCGCCGGCCGCGAACACCGCGATCCCGGCCGCCGCGAGCCCGTACCCGGGAGGGAACGCGTCCAGCCTCGGCAGCGCGGACCGGCCGTGCCGCCAGCCGAGCCAGCCCACCCACCCGGCCAACCCCGCAAAGCTCGTGTACAGCGCCGCGTGCCAAGGCGTGAAGAAGCTCTCCAAGCCGGGAACGTTCAAGTGCGCCCAGCCGTCCGCGTACACGGAAGACACCACCAGCAGCGCCAGTGTCGCAGCGACGAGGTCTTCCCAGCCGGCCGTCGCGCTCACCTTCGTCCGTTTCACCGGACCCGTAGACGTGATCGACGTGTTCATGGCACATCTCCCCTCTGACACGACTGAGCATATACCCTATGGGGGTATCACAACTGGCTCGCCAGGGCTCGCGTGCCAGTTGACGGCCTGGCACGGGCGAAACGCTGCGCCATCGCCGCTTCTGTGACCAGGAAGGACCAGGTGGCCTCCATGGTCGACAGACCTCCCCGGCAGCCGCAGGGTGCCCCATCACCGGATCCGGCGCAGCACAGTGCCCGGCGTGTGATCCGCGCCAGAACCCCACCCGATCAAGCAGGCAATCCCCGGCCACGCCATCGAGAGGTTGGGCGTCCACGTACGCCGGATCCTGACCGAGGTCGGACGCCGCAAGCTGATCGGCGGCCAAGAGAACATGATCGTCAACATCGCCCTCGACCTGAGCCGCGGTGTCCGGCGGTAGCACCGGGCGGCTGACCACGAGCCACATGCGCGTCGCAGGTTGCCTCGGCGCGCAGCGCCAGCTTGTACGGCTTGCCCAGCGGTGGCGGACACGGTGAGGCGTCGGCGGAATTTGAACCCCCTCGCTTTCCCCCCCGAAAACAAGGTGATCAGGCCAGGAGATGAGCGATCCGGCCAGGTCGAACTCAGCATTTCCGCAGGTCAGAGCCCCACAAGGGTCCGCAAAAGCATGACTCGAATTCGGCCGCAGACGAAGAGGCCGTGGGTTCAAATCCCGCCACCCCGACTCGATCAATGCCCTGACCTGCGGTAACGCCGGTCAGGGCTAGATCATTTAGGCCACGGAACTCGTCCACTTCCCATAAACTTCCTGTTTTCGCATCAACAGTCGGCGACTGTGCACCGCCACGATGCCGGGCGGCAGCCATGTCGGCGGCTCGGGTACGGTCCTCGCCGTGGGATGGCACGAGCCACTTCATCAGCCACGAGCCCCCGGCCTCCTGCTCGCTGACGATCCGGGCGATGGCGGCGTGGGACGCGCGACGCGTTGACGGGGCCTACCTCCGACTACGGTTACTACTATCCTGCTTCGGGGATTTGTGGTGCGCCCTGCTGGAGGCGCGGTGAGGACGGACGTTGCACATGGCCAAACAGAGGGCGACCAAGACGAAGCCTGCCAGTCCGGGGCAGGCTCGGAAGCCTGTTAAGCGGGGGGGCGGTCGTAAGCCGCAGCGTGGCGCCGGCTGGTCGCCGTCGTCGGTCGCGGTCGTGGTCGCCGCGGTGTTGGTGGCGGTGTTCGTCGTGTTCTGGGTGACGCGGGAGGGGTCGGGCGAGTCGGCGGCCGGTGATCGGATTGAGCACATCCATGGGTTGGGGGTCAACCCGGCGGATGGGAAGTTGTATGCGGCCGCGCACAACGGGGTGTTTCGGGTCGGTTCCAAGGGCAAGGCGCAGCGGGTGGGCGACGGGGGGCAGGACACGATGGGGTTCACGATCGTGGGTGAGGATCACTTCCTGGGGTCGGGCCATTCGGCGGCTGGCACGGGTGGGCCGGCGAACCTGGGTTTGATCGAGTCGACCGATGGCGGTAAGACCTGGAAGACGGTTTCGCTGGAGGATCAGGCGGATTTCCATGCCTTGCGGTTCCGGCACGGCAACGTGTACGGGTACAACGCCGGGCAGTTGATGGTCAGCGGTGACAAGCGGACCTGGGACACCCGCGGCCAGGTCGGGTTGCGGGACTTCGCGGTCAGCCCGTCGGATCCGGACACGCTGGTGGCCAGCGGCGAGCAGGGGTTGATGCGCTCGAGCGATGGCGGCCGGAACTGGAGCGAGCGCGGCGCCGCGGTGTTGTTGCTGGACTGGCCGGCCGACGATCAGTTGTGGGCGGTCGGTGTCGACGGCAAGGTGATGCGCTCGGCCGACGGCGGTGAGAAGTGGTCCGACGTGGGCGCGGTGGAGGGCCAGGCGGCGGCGTTCGCCGTGCACGGCGATACGCTGTACTTCGCGACGGCAGAGGGCGAGATCCTGCAGAGCCGGGACGAGGGAAAGACCTGGGACACTCGCTATTCCTGATGCTGTGAAGCCCGCGAACCACAGGAGCGACGCGCTCGTCAACGGCGCGTTGATAGCGCTCGGCGGGCTCGCCGTGGTGGACAACGTGGTGGTGCACTGGCTGCTGGGCCTGCACCGGGCAGTGCCCGAGCCGGACGCCTCTCTCCCGGTGGAGATCGGGCTCGTCGTGCTGGGCGCGGCCTTGCTGGCACTCGGTCTGCGGCGGGAACGGCGAGCCCGTCGCGGTTAGCGCAGGGTGGCGAGGACGGTGCCGGCTGCCACGCCGAGCAGCAGGCTGGCCGTGGCGGCGGTGAGCGCGACGCCGCGTGCCCGGTGGTCGGTCGTGGCGGCTGGCTGGGGCACCGGGCTGGAATAGGGGGACGATCCAGCGCAGGTAGTAGAAGACGCTGGCGACGGTGTTGACGGCGGCGAGGACCATCAGCCAGGCGAGGCCGGCGGCGGCGGCGGTGAACACGCCGACTTTGCCGAGGAACACGGCGGTGGGCGGGGTGCCGGCCAGGCCGAGCAGGCAGACCACGAGGCTGGTCGCGAGCCACCGGTCGGTGCTGAACAGGGCGGTGTAGTCGGCCAGGCGGTGCGTACCGGGTTTCGCGGCGATGACGGCGAAGGCGCCGATGTTGGTGACGGCGTACCCGGCGAGGTAGAAGAGCAGGGTCATCAGGGGGAGGTCGCTGCGGCCGGCGGCGGCGACGGCGAGCAGCGCGTATCCGACCTGGCTGATGGCAGAGTAGGCGAGCAGCCGCCGCGGGTCGTCCTGGAAGAACGCCGGCGAGGTTGCCGAGCGTCATGCTGGCGGCGGCCAGGATCGCCACGAGCAGCGGCCACGCCACGGCGGTGTCGCCGAGGGCGGTGTCGACGAGGCGGTACGCCGCCACTAGCCCGCCGAGCTTCGGGACGGTGGTGACGAACGCGGCGACCGGGACCGGCCCCCCTGCGTCACGTCGGGCACCCAGAACTGCCCCGGCGAGGGCGTATCCGGGGACGCTGGCGACCAGGTAGGCGACCATGAGCACCATCAGGTCGCTGGTGCCGGCGAGCAGGATCGTGCCGAGGGCGGCGAACAGCAGCAGGGTGTAGAACTCGGTCTCCCGGGCCCGGCCGCGCGCCCAGCCGGCGGACAGGACGATGACGAGCAGCGTCGCGCCTGCAACGATCACCCGCGCCGCGGTGGTCGCGGTGTCGACGGTGTAGGTGTCCTTGAAGACGGTGCGCGGCGCTCCGGTCGTACCCACAAAGCTGAGCACCGCGACGGCGAGCAGGGTGACCGCCGATGACCGCGACCAGCCATTGGCGGCGGCGGGGCAGGAACAATCCGACCAGCAGGCCCACGACGGAGGCGATGCTGACGCTGGTGACCTGCTATCCGAAGTGGGACAACTACAAGCGGCTGATCATCCACGCGAAGGTCACCGGCAGCCAGCCCAAATCCCAGGGTCGACCCGCTGAACTCACAGCGTAGGCGCCGGGGCCGGTGAGTGTTGTTACTATGATGACTAGTAGTTTTCTACGGCTTGGAGTCGTCTCGTGTCGGAGTCCATGGCGCTGTTGCTGGTGGTGCTGGCCTGCCCGGTGGGGATGGGCCTGATGATGTGGTTCATGAAGCCCGGAAACCAGCCGCAGGGACCCGCGCAGCCGCCGCCGCAGGACGCGGAGCTGACCCGCCTGCGCGCGGAGGTCGACCAGTTGCGCGCCGCGCAGCGCGAGGCCGCCCGACACCAAGCCGCCGGCCCCGACAACGCCCCGTAAGGGTCCGTGCGGCGATGTCTCTAGCTCAGCGCAGGCGTGTCGCCTTCGTCATCGCGGGCGCCGTGCTGGCCGGGCTCCTGACCGCGGGCTGCGGCGCCGGCGAGGGCGTTTCCGACCCGGCGGCCGGCGGCACGAACCGATACGTCACCGGCGACGGAACCTCCTCCGTGTTCGCGCCAGCGGAACGCAGCAAGGCCCCCCGAGTGCGTGGCGAACTCCTCGACGGCGGCCAGTTCGACCTGGCGGAGCTGCGGGGCAAGGTGGTTGTGCTCAACTTCTGGGCGTCGTGGTGCGCGCCGTGCCGCCTGGAGGCCCCGGAGCTTCAGGCCACGTACCAGGCGACGAAGGACCTCGGGGTGCAGTTCGTCGGCGTGGACATCCGCGACGAGCGGGACAAGGGCAAGGCCTTCCACGACAGCTTCGGGATCACCTACCCCAGCCTGTTCGACCCGCCCGGGAAGACCGCCATCGCCTTCCGCGATGTCCCGCCCAACACCATCCCCGCCACCATCGTCATCGACCGAAAAGGCAGGATCGCGGCCGTGTTCCGCAAGGCGGTCCTGCGGGACGAGCTCGAACCGGTGGTGAGCAAGATCGCCGCCGAGTGAGGCGCTGCGCCCGGCCAGCGGGGACCAGCGCCACTAATGTCGGTAGTAGTTCGCGTGGCGAGCATGGACACACGCCGGGCACGGGTATCGGTGGTGAAGCACAAGGAGGAGGTTGGTTCGCGTGATTGACGGGATGGGCGGAATGATGGTGTGGATGGTGCTGTGGGGACTGGTCGGCCTCGCCGTGCTGGTGCTCGCGGTCCTGGCCATCGTCTGGCTGGTCCGCAACCTCACCAGCGCTCCGCGCGGCGGCAGGGAGGGCTCGGACCCCGCCGAGCAGGAGTTGCGTCGGCGCTATGCGGCCGGGCAGATCGACCGCGAGGAGTACCAGCAGCGGCTGGCCGACCTGCAGGCGGGCCAGCGCGGCATCCCTAAGTGACCGACCTTCACCAGGTCGAGGTCGCCTCCTGACCCGACGACGCCGTGGCGTGCGGCTCGCTGCCAGCCGAGTGGTCAGCGGCCCGGCGCCGCCGCGGCTCTTGCCTGGCCTCTACGCCGCAGATCGCTGGACAGCTGGCGCAGCGCTACTATCTCGAATAGTAGGGATCTGGATGTCGAAGCAGGGCAGGAATCGTGGGCTGGCACACCCGCACGGGACGACAGTGGTCCGCCGCGTCGGCCGCGGCCCTGCTCGCCGTGTCGATCGCGGGAGGCGCCGGCTGCTCGTCGGACGGAACGGACCGGCCACCCGACACCGCCCTTCCCGAGCCGTCGGGCCCGTACACCGTGAACGTGGAGCCCTGCGAGTCCGGCCCGAAGGCTGCCCGCGGCACCGACTCGGAACTGCCTGCGCTGCGTCTGCCGTGCCTGGGAGCCGGGCCGGCGATCGATCTCGCCGAACTCGGCGGGCAGCCCACCGTGGTCAACGCGTGGGCGAGTTGGTGCGGCCCGTGCCGCCGTGAGATGCCGGGGATGCAGGAGGTCTACCAGGAGCACGGCGACGAGGTCCGGTTCCTCGGGGTGAGCACCAGGGACGACCCCCGGGCGGCGGCCGCGTTCGTGGAGGAGCTCGGTGTGACGTACCCGCAGGTGATCGATCAGGACGGCCAGCTGTTGCGGCCCCTCGCCGCGCCTGGCCTGCCGGTCACGCTCGTGCTTGACGCGCAGGGGCGGGTGAGCACCAAGCATCTCGGCGAGATGCAGCCCGCGCAGCTTCGCGCCGCGATCGAGCGTGCCAGGTAGCCGACAAGCGCTCAGGTCGGCCATCACGCGCGCGGATACGGCATCCGGCCGCGGGCTGCGCTGCTGGCGGCAGCTGATGGCCGGCTCCCGGCCATCGCCGGCTCATGCTCCTGGGCCGGGACATCCGCCGAGGCTGACGCCGCCCGACCCGTCTACTAACCTCGGGCGTACTATCGTTATGCCCTATATACGAGATATACGGGGGTCGCATGGCGGAGGCGGGGGTGACAGCGCATGCGCTGTGCGGGCGCTGCCACGAGCCGCTCCTCCGAGCGGAGCACGGCTGTCTGGGAATCAGCCCGTTCAACAGCCACTTCTCCACCGAGCGGGTGGCCGGGCTGGCTCGGTGGGCGCTGCGACGGTTCAGCCGCGTTCACCTGTTCGTCCCGGACGCGGCGGCGGCTTTCACTCTTGAGTCGCTCGGCTATCCGCCCGAGCGCGCGGCGGCCAAGGCGCGGCGGCAGGGCCGCTACCTGCGCAACAAGATCTGCCGGGCGCTGCGCGAGGTCGGCGTGGCGGATCCCGACAGCATGATCCTCGACTCGGCGGCGCTGGATCGATCTGCCCGGTATCTGGCTCTTCACACGGAGGTGCGGGACACGTTCGACCGCGATGAGGCGTTCGAGCGGGCCTGTCTGCAGGCGTCCCGGTGGGTGCTGGCGGGCCGGGCGCGGCCCGGCGCGCAGGGCGAGGAGCAGCTCCGGCAGGCGGCGCGGTATCTGCTGGCTGAGCTGCCGCTGTTCCTCGACACGGCGGGGATTGTGGGCGCGCGGTTCTCGGTGTTCTGCTACCACCAGGCGCCGGCGTTCCTGGCGCGGCTGTTCCGCGGCGAGCTGCCCTGCCAACCCCGGCACGGGCAAGGCTTCGCCGTCCTCTCCGACACCTTCGCGGCTCCAGCGGCAGCCTCCGCGGTGCACGCGACCGCGTAGCCTGGTCCGGGCAGGCGAGCCGGGCAGCTACTATTTAGGCTAGTTTTACGGGTGCGGACAGGTGGAGGATGACGTGCGTCAGCTCGGAGAGCTGGAAGCGACGGTGATGGACCGGGTCTGGTCCTGGGACCGGCCGACGAGCGTGCGTGAGGTGCTCGACGACCTGCGCCGGGAGCGGGACCTGGCGTACACCACGGTGATGACCGTGATGGACAACCTGCACCGCAAAGGCGTCCTGACCCGCGAGCGGGACGGCCGCGCCTACCGGTACCGGCCGGTCACCAGCCGCGAGGAGCACACCGCGCAGCTGATGGAGGCCGCCCTCCCCGGCGTCGGCGACCGGACCGCCACCCTGCTGCGGCTGGTCGACCGGCTGCGGCCCAATGAGGTGGCGGCGCTCCGCAAGGCCCTCGACGCGGCAAAGCGCGGCAAGGGCGCCGCGCGGTGATCGTCGCCGCGGTGCTGGCCGGGTACGCGGCGCTGGCCGCGACGCTGGGCGCGGCGGCGCTGCGCCGGGCGGCCTGGCCCCAGCGCGCGCCCGCTCTGGGCGTCGCGGCGTGGCAGGCGCTGTCGATCTCCAGCGTGCTGGCCGTCGTGCTGGCCGGCCTCGCCCTCGCCGTTCCCACCAATGTGGTCGCCGCCGGGCTCGCGGAGCTGCTGCAGGCCTGCCTGTGGGCGCTTCGCGCCGAGTACGGCCCGATCGGCGGACCGCTCCTCGGCGCCGTCGGCGTCACGGTGGCCGCCGGTGTGACGGGGCGCGCCACTGCGCTGATCGTCCGCGAGCTCGCCGGCGCGGCCCGGCGACGGCGGCGGCACCAGGCGCTGCTCGCCCTGGTCGCCCGCCACGACAGCCGGCTGGGCGCCCTAGTGGTGCCGCACCAGGTGGCCGCGGCGTACTGCCTGCCCGGCGGCTGCCGGCAGGTGGTGCTGACCAGCGCCGCCCTCGCCGCCCTCGACGACGAGCAGCTCGCCAGCGTGCTGGCCCACGAACACGCGCACCTGCGCGGACGGCACCACCTAGCCGTGGGCGCCGCGACCGGCCTGCGCCGCGCTTTCCCGGGGGTGCCGGTGTTCCGGCACGCCGCGGAGCAGATCGCCGGGTTGATCGAGATGCTCGCCGACGACGCCGCTGTCGCCCACGCCGACCGGCACAGCCACGCGGCGGCCCTGGTCGCCCTCGCCGAAGGCGCCGCCCCCTCCCCGGCCCTCGCGGCCGGAGGCCCGCAGGCCCTGGCCCGGGTGCGCCGGCTGCTCGCCCCGCACCAGCCGCTCGGCGTGCTGCACCGGGCCGCCGCAGCCCTGGTGGTCGTGGTTCTAGTCGCGCTGCCGATCGCAGTCGCCATCGCCCCGGCGCTCGTCGCCGCACAGAGCCCGTACTGCCCTGTCGACCTCACCGCCCTGTCCTAGCCGGCTGCCCGCCGGCCCTGGGCGGCAGCGCTGCGGGAGGAACTACTATCCTGGTTCGTAGTTTGTTGCCGGGAGGAGGGGCGCGGGTGCTGGAAGCCATCGGCGAGATGTTCTCGGAACTAGTGTTCACCGGGCCGATGCTGCTCGCGATCCCCGTCGCGTTGCTGGCCGGGCTGGTCTCGTTCTTCTCACCGTGTTGCCTGCCGCTGGTGCCGGGCTATCTGGCGTACGCGGGCGGCATGGCCGGCGCGGGCGCCGCAAAGACGTCGGGAACGGCTGAGGCGGTCGCGCTGGTCGGCACGGCCGGCAGCGCAGCGGAGCCCGACGCCGCAGGTGCGCCGGTTATCGCCCGCGACCCCGGCGCGACGACCGCTGTGGCCGAGCTGGCGGGCTTGTCGCGCCGGCAGACCATGGTTGGCACGTCGCTGTTCGTGCTCGGGTTCGCCGCCCTGTTCACCAGCTACGGGGCGCTCTTCGGCGGCATCGGGCGGCTGGTGCTGGAGCACCAGGAGATCCTGATACGGATCCTCGGCGCGGTGACCATCCTGCTCGGGCTGATGTTCACCGGCCTGCGTCTGCCGGTGCTGGGGCGCAGCCTGCGGCTTTCCTACCGCCCCCGCGCGGGGGTCGCCGGGGCGCCTCTGCTGGGGGTGCTGTTCGGCATCGGGTGGACCCCGTGCGTCGGCCCCACCCTGGCTGCGGTGCTCACCCTTGCGTTGAACACCTCCAGCGCTTCGCGGGGCGCGGTGCTGGCGTTCGCGTACAGCCTGGGGTTGGGGATCCCGTTCCTGGTCGCGGCGGTGTCGATGCAGGGGGCGCTGCGCCGGTTCGCGTGGGCCCGCCGCCACGCCCGTGTCGTGATGGTCGCCGGCGGGGTGCTGCTGATCGCCGTCGGCCTGTTGCAGGTCACCGGCGGCTGGGAGCTGATCATCAGGCACATGCAGTCCTGGGTGTCCAGCGTCTACCTGCCGATTTAGGGGTACGACCATCGAGTTGGAGGCCGCGATGAGCACACCGCGAGACACCTGCCCGATCGACCATGCGGCCATGGGCCGGCGCCGCGCTCTGACCCGGATCCTCGGCGCCGCCCTCGTCGTTCCGGCGGGCGTGCTGGTCACCGGCTGCGGTGGGCCGATGGGTGACTCCCCCATGGGCGACGGGATGGGCGCCTCCGGGATGCCGGACTGGATGATGAGCCGCGGCGGCATGGACCGCCAGATGATGCGGGACATGCCGGTCATCCACGACCTGCTGACCAACCACGAGGAGATCCTCCGCCAGGTCGATGACCTCCCCGACGGGATCCGCTCGCAGACCACCAGCCGCGACCCTGATGTGGCCAAGCTGATCGGCGCCCACGTGCGGCAGATGCGCGAACGCGTCGAGAACGGCGACCCGATCCGGCAGATGGACCCGCTGTTCCGCGAGATCTTCGAACACCACGAGACGATCGAGATGCAGCTCACCGACATCGACGGCGGCGTGGAAGTCGTGGAGACCTCACCGCAGCCGCAGGTGGCCGCGCTGATCCGCCAGCACGCGCACCGGGCGGTCTCCGAGTTCGTCGCCTCCGGTATGCGACGCGCGATGCGGCCGACCCCGCTGCCCTCCGGCTACCGCGACTGATCCGATTCGCGTGCGGCTCGAGCGACCTGTTCCGTAGGCGATACGGGCAATATACTAAACACAGTAGTAGACCCTGGTTCGAATCGGACGTCTCCTCCCTGCGCCGGCAGGGCCGGTGGACGGCGCTCATGGGAGTGACGGTGGCACGCAAACGCAACGTCAAGCAGGCCCCCAAGTCCAAGCAGGCCCCCAAGGCGAGTTCCCCCGCGCAATCGACGCCGCGCGAATCGCCGAAGCCAGGCGTGGCCAAGCGCGGGTCGCGGCAGCGACGCAAGGAGGCCGCGCAGCGGGCGCGGCGACGTCGGACGCTGCGCCGAGCGGTCATCATCGCAGCGGTCGCCGCCGCGCTGGCCGGGCTCGCCTGGCCGATATACCAGAGCTTCCGGGCTGACGCCGACCTGAAGGCCGCGCTGACGGCCGGCTCGTACACCTACGACCAGAACAGCGAC
The DNA here is from genome assembly GCA_009380105.1 of Micromonosporaceae bacterium. Classification (GTDB taxonomy): domain Bacteria; phylum Actinomycetota; class Actinomycetes; order Mycobacteriales; family Micromonosporaceae; genus WHSM01. The sequence goes on along the minus strand of WHSM01000017.1, from coordinate 9,634 downwards.
CCCGAACGCGACCACGTGGCGAACCCCAGTTACAAGGTCAACCCGCCCGCCGGAGGCGCGCATCTGAAGGCCCCGGCCAACCCGGGCGACTACTCCGGCGAGTCGGCGCCTCCGGACGGGGCGCTGGTCCACTCCATGGAGCACGGCAACGTCATTCTGTGGCACCGACCCGACCTGAACGCCGACGGCCAGGCCGCGCTGAAGGCCATAGCCGCCGAGTTTCCCAGCGAGGTGATACTCGTCGAACGCGAATCGATGCCGACACGTGTAGCGGCCACCGCCTGGCATCAACGGATCCTCGGCGACAGGGTCGAAAGGAAGACCGTGCTCCGTTTCATCTCCGAGTTCCGCGACCAAGGGCCCGAGAACGTCGGCTGAGCCCTGCTCATCCCACCGGGCGCCGGCTCGGCCCGGCGGCCCTTCTGGTGAACCGCCGGTGTCCACGCCAGCGTGCCGACAGCGCACTGTAAAGCAGAACGCCGAGGAAGACCGCCTCACCGCCAATGAGCAGGATCGCGCCGGCCAACTGCTGCTCTTCCAGGAGATCTTCGAACACCACGAGGCGATCGAGATGTGGATAAAGACATCGACGGCGGGGTGGAAGCCGTGGAAACCTCACCGGAGCCCCAGGTGGCGGCGCTGATCCAGCAGCACGCGCACCGGGCCGTCTCCGAGTGCGTCGCCTCCGGCATGCACCGGGCGATGCGCGCGACGCCGCTGCCCTCCGGCTATCGCGAGTAGGGCCGCGCGTGTGAGGCTGCGCCCGTTTGTCCAACCTGGCGGGCTGCTTCATTGCTATGTACGAGATAGCACCTCGGCTGGTTGAGAGTGGGTGTGGCGACGGCGAGGTCCTGGAGAACGAGCGAGGCGGCGAGCCTCACAGGGTTGGGCTCATACGTCCGCGCGGATGGGAATCCGGTCCGGGGAACCGACTCTGCCGGCCTCTACGCTGCTGGTATTCGCACCTGGATGGAAAGCCCTCCGTCCGGGCAGGGTTCGGCGCGCAGATCGCCGCCGTGGGCATAGGTCACGGAGCGGACGATGGACAGCCCGAGTCCTGCCCTGTGGTGGCCGCTCGGGGTGGCGCGTCGATCGGCGCCGGTGAGTCGACGGAAGGGTTCGAACAGGCTCGGGATCTCGTAGCTCGGCACCGTGGGGCCGGTGTTCTCCACCGTGAGCAGAGCGTGCGGCCCGTCGACGCCCGTGGTGAGCGCGACCCATCCGTGATCGGCGACGTTGTAGGCGATGGCGTTGTCGATGAGGTTCTGGGCGAGTCGTTCCAGCAGCAGCGGGTCGCCCGTGACGGGCGCCGGGGCGAGCGCGGCGCGGAGTTCGACGCCGGCTTGCCGGGCGGCGGCCTCGGAGTCGATGGCGGCGTGCCGGGCGATGTCGGCAAGGTCGACCGACCGGTGTTCGGTGAGGCGTTGCTCGCTGCTGGCCAGGGTGAGCAGGCCGTCGATGAGGCGTTCGTGGCGCTGGTTCACGGCGAGCAGGGTGGCGCCGAGTTGCCGCGTCGACTCCGGCGTGTCCGGGTCGTCGAGCGCGACTTCGATCAGTGTCCGGTTGATAGTCAGCGGAGTGCGCAGCTCGTGTGAGGCGTTGGCGACGAAGCGGCGTTGGCTGTCGAAGGAGCGGTCGAGACGCTCCATCATGGCGTCGAAGGTGTCGGCGAGATGTTTGATCTCGTCGTCGGGTCCATCGAGTGCGATGCGTTCGTGCAGGCTGCGGTCGGCGACTCGGCGGGCGGTGGCGGTGATGTTCTGCAGCGGCCGCAGCGCTCGCCCGGCCAGTAGCCAGCCGAACCCGGTGGCGGCGACTCCGATGGCACCGAGGGCCACCAGCGACGCGATGAGCATCACGCGGAGCGTGTGGTCGCGGTCGGCTCGGAACTGCTCCTGCAGGCGCTCGTACAACTCCGGCGGCGCGTGCGCCCGCAGTTGCTCCCCGACGAACGCGCCACGCGCGGTGAGCTGCTGGTCGAGCGAATGCCGGAGGAAGGCGTACAGCAGCGCCACGAGCACGGCGCCGGCGAGGAAGAACGCTCCGGCGTACAGCAGGGTGAGCCGTACCCGGATGGTGGACCGCCACCAGCGGGTCATGGGATGCGATATCCCGCGCCCGGCACCGTCTCGATGAGCGGCGGCTCGCCGAGTTTGCGGCGCAGCATCATGATCGTGAACCTCACTACTCCGGTGAACGGGTCGATGTGTTCGTCCCATGCCTTCTCCAGCAGTTGCTCGGCGGAGATCACGCCGCCGTCGGCGCGCAGTAGTTCGGCGAGCACGGCGAACTCCTTGCCGGACAGCGCGACCGGCTCGCCGTCGCGGGTGACGATGCGGCGGTGCGGATCGAGTCGGATGCCGGCCCGTTCCAGCACCGGCGGCGCGGCTGGGCGGGCGCGGCGGGCAAGGGCCTGGACCCGGGCGACGAGTTCGGCGAAGGCGAACGGCTTGGTCAGGTAGTCGTCGGCGCCCAGGCCGAGCCCGGCCACGCGGTCGGTCACCGCGGCGGCGGCGGTGAGCATCAGGATCCGGGTTTCGGCGCCGGACTCGACCAGGGTGCGGCACACGTCGTCGCCGGAGATGACCGGTAGGTCGCGGTCGAGCACGATCACGTCGTAGTCATTGACCCCCAGCCGGTCCAGTGCGGCGTCGCCGTCGTAGGCCACGTCGACGGCCATCGCGCGCTTGCGCAGTCCCTCGCAGATGGTGTCGGCGAGCAGCCGTTCGTCTTCCGCCACAAGCACCCGCACCCGATCATCATGCCTCGTGACGGCGTTAGCGCGGCGTTAGCGCGCGTCCGCTAACGCTGCTCTAACGGCCGATCCGGTGGAGTGGTGGCTATGACTAAAGCGCAGAACCGCGAGTCGCCGCCGCGCATGCCCCGCTGGGTCAAGTGGCCCGCGATCATCATCGGCATCCTGGTGCTGCTGTTCGTCGTGCTGCGGCTCACCGGCTTCGAGCACGGACCCGGACAGGACGGCCACTGATGACCCTGCCGCCCGGTCTCCGCAAGGTCGTGCTCACCGCCCACGTCACCACGTCGGTCGGCTGGCTCGGCGCGGTCGTGGCGTACCTCGGTCTCGATATCGCCGCGGCGACCAGCCAGGACGTGCAGGCAGTGCGCGGCGCCTATCTCGCGATGGCGATGATCATTTGGTACGCCGTCGTCCCGCTGGCGCTCGCGTCGGTGCTCATCGGGATCGTCAACGCCGTGGGCACCCAGTGGGGCCTGTTCCGGCATTATTGGGTGCTGGTGAAGCTGCTGCTCACGCTCTTCGCCACCACGATCCTGCTGCTGGAGACGGATTCCGTCAGCTATCTGGCGCAGGCGGCGGCATCCAGTGACGATCCCCGGGAGCTGGGTAGCACGCTGGTCCACTCCGGCGGCGGTCTGCTCGTGTTGCTGACCACCACGATCCTGTCGGTGTTCAAGCCGCGTGGCCTGACCCGGTACGGATGGCGCAAGCAGCAACAGCAGCGCCGGCAGCAGGAGGAGCGGCGTGCGGCGCTGGTGACGTAAAGGCGTCCGCTCACCGATGCGCGGGCAGCCGATCCTCGGGTTGTGGTGTGAACCGGCGGCTGGACATTCGCGCCGACACCGCCAGGTAGAGCAGCATGCCGAGGAAGACGGCTTCGCCGCCGAGGAGCAGGATTGTGCCTGCCAGCTGCTGGTCGGTGAGCAGGTCCGGGCCCCAGTCCCGGTCGAGGGAGGCGAACCAGCCCGGGGCGGGCGGGGTGTCGGCGCCGATCAGCGCCCAGCCGAACCCGGCGTGCGCGGCGGCGATGACGGCCAGTAGCGCCGCTTTCGCGCCGCGGGTCAGCGGCCGGGGTGGTGGGTCGGCGCCGATGGTCTGCCAGAAGAACAGGTAGCCGGCGGCGAGGAAGAAGCCGAAGGCGACCAGGTGCGCGGCATGCGAGCGCAGGGTGAGTTCGTAGAGCGCGGGCAGGTACATCGGGTACAGCGCCGCCGCGTACAGCAGGACCGCCGCCGCTGGGCGCCCCGCGGCGCGGAGCAGGCGGCTGCCGGCGGCCAGTTCGAGCCATTCCAGCGGCCCCCGCAGCCCGGGGGTCGCCGACGGGCGCATGGCCTGCCGGGCCAGGGTCAGTGGGGCGGCGAGCGCCAGCGGCACGGGCGCGAGCACGGCCAGGGTCAGGTGCTGGACGGTGTGGACGCTGACCAGCACCGGCCCGTACCGGGCCAGGCTCGAGCTGGTGGCCACCGCGACCAGCAGCCACCCGGCAAGCCAGGCGGCGGTACGCGCCAGCGGCCACGCCTGGCCGCGGCGGGCCAGCCGCCGCAGCCCGACCAGGTAACCGGCGACCGCCGCGCCGGCGAGGGTGAGGAACAGCGGGTCGGGATACCAGTCGAGCAGCAGCGGCCGCCAGGTGAGCGGGCCGGGCATGTCGAAGCCCAGCAACGCCTTCGTGAGCGAGGAGCTGGGGATGTCACCGGGCGGTGGCGGGGTGCGGCTGAGCCCGGCGGCCACCCCGACGGTGGCGGCGAAGACCACCACCTCGGCGCCGGCGTACCGCAGGAACAGGCCTCGGTGGCCGGCCGCCAGCCGCGGCAGGGTCCGCCGACGGTGCCACCACCCGAACCCGAACAGCGCGACCAGGGCCGTGATCTTGACGAGCACCACCCGGCCGTAGGCGTCGGTGAACAGCTGGCCCGGGGCGGTGAACCGGATCCAGGTGTTGAACGCGCCGCTGCCGGCCACGGCGATGAAGCACACCAGCGCGAGCTGGCTGTAGCGGCGCGCCGCTGTCGCGAGGGCTGGGGTGGACAGGCGGCGGGCGAACAGCAGCGCGACCAGCCCGCCGGCCCACAACGCCGCGCCCACGACGTGGAACAGCTGCGAGTTGACCGCCTGCTGATGGTCGCCCGCCGAGTACACGTGGCTGGTGAGCACCGGCGGAAACAGCGCGAGGATCGCGAGCCCGGTCAGGGTCGCCGCGCCGGTGACGGTCAAGGTGGTCCGGCAGCCGACCGCCACCACGGCGGCCAGCGCCGCCACCGTCAGCAGCGCGGTGCCTTGCGGGACGCTGGTGACGAAGTTTGCCACCGCGCGCAGGGTGACCGCCTCGGCCATCGAGGTGGCGAGGATGTCGCTGAGCGCGATCGGGATCGCCGCGAACGCCACCAGGCTCCACACCGCGGCCACCACACCGCCCGCGCGCAGCCACCGGTAACCATGGGTCGAGACCAGCCGCCCGTCCCCGGCGGTGAAGAACCCGGCGGCAAGCAGGCACCCGACCGTGACCACCGCCAGCACATCGGTCGCCACCCGCGCCAGGGACACCAGCCACACCACCGTGGTGTCCCGCACCGGGATCCCCGGCACCGGCGCCGCCTCCCCGCCACCGCCGAGGCGCAGCACCAGCACCGCCGCCAGACCCGCTCCCGCCAACGCGGCGACCGCGTACGGCCACCGCCGCCGCGCCGCAACCCGTGCCGGAGCGTCAACTGGATGATTCGCCATCGCCCGACTCCTCAACAGGGTCGCGCCGCCGGGTCACCGCCAGCAAGCCCCCGGCAGCGATCACCAGCAGCCCGAACAGGCCCGCGACCGGCGCCCAGCCCGGCGGCCCGCCAGCCCCGGCCCGGTCCTCACCTCCGCCGGCCCCTGCCGTCTCGTCCGGGGACACGGCAGGCGAGGCAGAGCCCGCGGGACTGGGCACCGACCGGACCGTGAAGGAGATGCTGTCCTCGACCGGGTGTCCGTCGGTGGACACCACCCGAAAGCCCACCCGGTACCAGCCCGGCTCCGGCAGCGACAGCCGCTGGATCACCTTCGTCCCCTGCACCCGTGCCGGCGGTAAAGGAACCACATCTCCCGCCGCGTCGGTGACCGCGACCCGCGCGAACCGCTTGTCGACCTGTTCGGTGAACTCCAACTCCACAGCGGCGGGCGCGGTCTCCAGCACGGCGCCGTCCTCCGGGGTCGAGGCGATCAGCTCGTTGTGCGCCGCGGCAGGCGAGCCGGCAAGCGCCACGATCGTCAGCGCCGCGAGCCCGACCGCCGCTGCCCGCAGCCCGCCGCGTGCCACACGTCGCCACTCCCTCCACACGCCGGCGATGCTACTAGGCGAACTAGTAGAAACCTTGGGTGGGTGGGAACTAGCAGTGGTCCCGGACCGACTCACCCAACATGTGGATCGAGACGACTCAACAGCACAGGCAGGGCTCACGCTGGTTGTGTGCAGCGGCGATCGCTCTCATCGGAGCACTCGCGCTGAGCGGGTGCGCCGGCAGCGACGCGAAAAGGCCCGACACGCGGCCTGGATCGACCGGGACTGTCCTGGACCGGAAGTTCCACGGGCACAAGCTGCGGGAAGCAGCGGCTGGGGAGGCTCCCGCGGTGGCGCTGCGCGTGACGGCCGACGAGCACGGCGGGTGGAACCTTCACCTGCGGATCAAGCGCTTCACGTTCGCGCCGGCACGGGTCAACGACCGCGCCCGGGCGCAAGAGGGCCACGCCCACCTGTACATCGGCGAGCAGAAGCACACCCGTCTGTACTCGGACTGGTTTCACCTCCCCGCCGACGCCGTGGGACCGGGCGAACACAAGCTGCTGGTCACCTTGAACGCCAACGACCACACCGTGTGGGCCACCGACGGGAAGCCGATCACCGCGACCGCGACGGTCACCGGCAGCCGAGCCAGCCACAACGGCGGCCACGACCATGAACACGACCATTCCGCCCCGGCCGACGGCGCCGCTTCGCCGGCCGGCACGAGATGACTTCTTGACGGGTGCGGGGTGAGCGCCGCAGGTGCTCCCGCAGGGGCGGCGAGCGTCGTCGCAGGTTCACGGTGCGCCGCGACAGCTTGCCATGACGGAGGCTGTCGCATCCGTTACAGCGGCGCCGCCGCCCGACTCCGCTCACCTTCTACTATTCTCCTAAGTCCGGTAGTGAGTCCCGTTCACCGGGCCTGTTGACGAGGACGCTGATGGCAGACACCACCACGTATCCGCAGCCCGCGCCGGTGGGCGCGACCCCGCAGTCGCGGCGCCGCGGCTGGCTGCGTCGGCTCGCGCCCCTGGCGGTGCTGCCGCCAGTCGGCGCCGGGATCGCGTACATCCTGGCGTTCAACCCCACCGACCGCATCCCCGACCCGACGGGCCCGTGCCCGTGGCACCTGCTGCTCGGCATCGACGGGCCCGGCTGCGGCGGCACCCGCATGGTCTGGCACCTGCTGCACGGCGACCTGATCGAAGCGGCCCGCCACCACCTGCTCGCCTTCATCGCGGTGCCGTTCGTGGTCTACGCCTTCATCCAGTGGCTGGCGAACTGGACCTTCGGAGTGAAGTTGCCGGCCTTCCGCCCCTCCGTCCCTCTGATCATCGGGTACATCGCGGCGTTCCTGCTCTACTCCACGGTGCTACGCAACCTGCCGTTCCCACCGTTCGACTGGTTCTACGTCGAGAACCTGACCTGAGCCCCAGCCGCCCGGCCGCGCCGCTTCAGGCGCGGCCGGCGTCTGCGCACCCACGCGTCTGCCATGCATGTCGAGGAGATCCGGTCGCGAATCTTGACGCCGTCCTGGTCACCGCGCCGGTGGAGTCTCCTGTGCCGCCATCCAAGGCGGCCTGCTCACCGGTCTGGTCCCCGGCAACGAGGCGACTTCACCTGCTCCATGCGCATGTACGGCGGCAAGCTCACCATCACCTAGAGGACCCGGCCACATCGCACAGACCCACCACACTCAGCTTCCGCGTCGAGGACATGCACTGAGCCAGCTGCGGCATGCTCATCGACGACACCCTGGAAGACCTCTACGCGGTACGCGCGCCCAAACCTCCGTGAAAGCCGGCCGCACCACCGTCCACCTCGACCCCGGCATGTGCCAGCCCGCCGACGTGAGCGCCGCGATCGCCGAAGCCGGCTACCAGGCGCACCCGGCATAGGAGGAGCGCCCCACGCCCGCCACAGGCAGATCTGCTAAGCCACATAGTAGGATCGGTTGGTGAGTCGGGCCGACGCTCGGGCCTCCCCCGTGGCCCCGGCCGCGGGCCCGACTCACCCAAGCGTCAGGAGGTGCGGCGGTGGGCATGAACCTGCGGGCGGCCGACGCCGACCGTGACCGCGCGGTCGCCAAGCTTGGTGAGCATACGGCGGCGGGACGCCTGACCCTCGACGAGTTCGACACCCGGGCGCGGGCGGCGTACGCTGCCCGCGCCATGGCCGACCTCGCAGCGCTCACCGTCGACCTCCCCGACACCGAACCTCCACCGACGGCCCAACGGCACCCGCAATCGACGGCGCTGTACGCGGTCGCCGCAATCGTCTTCGCGGTGGTGCTGCTGGGTGTCCTCGCAGCGGCCGTGAGCCCGGCCATCGTCAATGGCATGGACGGCATGATCGGCAGCATGGCCGGAATGATGGACGGCAGGGCCGGCGGGTGCCAGTGAGCCGGGAACCAATTGCGACGGCTCAGGGCGACCATGTGGGCCCCACCTCCGCCTCCAGCCGTGCCACCGCACGGCGCGGCTTGCCCATGCGGCCGGCTCGCAACTCGACAGCGCGCAATGCGCCGTGGCGCGTTGCGAGAGTTGTGTCGTTGCGCGCTTAGCTCCGAGCCACGGAGCACTCACATCTCGTTGTGGATGGGCGCCCGACGGCGATCCGCCGCCACCAGGCGACGATCGCCCAACCGCAACGTCAGAGAACCGAAGTGCGAGTTGATATCCAGGCGACGCCGGCGGGCTGAAACCAAATGGTCTCGCTCGGCCCCGCGGTTGAGCGCCTCCGCCAAGGCGACCGGCTGCTACGGCCGGTATGCCGCGCCTCGGCGGGTGTTGGCTTCGATGAACGCCTTCAGGCCGTCGCGGCTGATGTAGCGGCGGTTGCCGATCTCCACGTGGTCGATCTCCCCGCCGTGCACGAGGTGCCACAGGGAAGAGTAGGAGATCCCCAGGTGCGCCGCCGCCTGCTTGAGCGGCAACAGCATCGACCCGTGCTCGTCCAGCGGCCCTGGCGCCTTCTGCAGCGGGCTTTCAGCCTCCGCCACGTCCAGGTCGGTGTCTACAGTGCGCCAACCGCCGATGAAGCCGTACGGGCGGTCGAGTTCCTCCTGGACCTTGCGCACGGCGTCCTGATCGTCAACCGCGCGAATGTAGCGTTCGGCCACCTGCACCCGACTGACCACGACGCGATACCGCACCGCCACGCCTCTCCTGTCTGCTCCCCCATTGCCGCCTGCCGCACCCGACGCACACGTCGCCTTTGGCCCCTGCGAGCGCGCCCGGATCCCGCGGCCTTCGCAGGGAGCCGCCGACTCCTGTTCCTTGACGGCGGCCAGAGCCGCCGACGCGCTCGGCACGCTGTGCCCATGCTTGGCGGTTGACGCTGGGCGGTGCGGGTGATGGGCGTGCTCGAGGTAGTAGCGGCCCGCGTCGGTCACCTCGGCCCGCCACTGGCCACGCTTCCTGCTGACCGTCACCAGCCGCCGGTTCTGCAACGCGATCGCGGTCGCCTTGTAGGTGAAGCCCACCATGACCCCGCCCGGGCAACCATCGCAGATCCACCGCAGCACCTCCATCTGGCGCGCGTTCAACCGACCGTAGATGTCAATCATCGAACTCCAAACAGCGCGCACAGCCGCCTCTTGAGCAGACAACGCCCATCGG
>WHSM01000023.1 GCA_009380105.1 Micromonosporaceae bacterium | reverse complement strand
TCAGCGGCGGCCGGGAGTGGGTGTGCTCCCGCGCGCACGGCGACGTGCTGGAAGTCGGGGTGGGCACTGGCCTGAACTTCCCGCTCTACCCGTCCGGCGTGCGCCTGACCGGAGTGGACCTCAGCCCGGAGATGCTCGCGCTGGCGCGCCAGCGAGCCGAGGAACTGGGACAGGAGATCGAGCTTCGGGAAGCCGACGCGGAGTCGCTGCCGTTCGGCGACGAGTCCTTCGACACCGTGGTCTGCGCGCTGTCGCTGTGCGCGATCCCCGACGACCGGGCGGCGATCCGCGAGATGTGGCGGGTGCTGCGCCCCGGGGGACGGCTGCTGCTGCTCGACCACGTCGGCAGTCACTGGCGGCTGGTGTGGGGAGCGCAGCGGCTGTTCGAGCTGTTCACCGTGCGCGCGGCCGGCGAGCACCAGACCCGGCGGCCGCTGCCGTTGGCGCAGGCCGCCGGGTTCGCCGTCGACGAGAGCGAGCGTCTCAAGGCCGGCACTGTGGAGCGGGTCGCCGCCACGAAGCCAGCCCGGTAGCGTAAGGGGCCGTGCGCTGCCACGCGGCGGTGCCTGGTCGTGCTCCAGGCAGGGTGACACTCCACCCAGATTCTTGACTGATTCCAGAAAATGGGTCAGGCTGTGGGCGTGGTCACGACCTTGGACTTCCGGCGGATGCTGCGTGGGGCTGCTCTGCGCGTGACCCGTCCCCGGATGGCGGTGCTGAGCGCGGTGCACGCGCATCCGCACGCCGACACGGACACGATCATCGGCGCCGTGCGCGATTCACTCCCGGAGGTGTCCCACCAGGCCGTGTACGACTGCCTGCACGCGCTGACGGCGGCGGGTCTGGTGCGGCGCATCAAGCCCTCCGGCTCGGTGGCGCGCTACGAGTCGCGGACCGGAGACAACCATCACCACGTTGTGTGCCGGTCGTGCGGTCGGATCGCCGACGTCGACTGCGCCGTGGGCCACACGCCCTGCCTGACGGCAGCCGAGGACCACGGCTTCTCGATCGACGAGGCCGAGGTCATCTACTGGGGCCTGTGCCCCGACTGTGCCACACCCAGTTCCTGATCATTCCCGATCCGCATAGCCCTGGAGGGGGTACCCATGTCTGAGAACCACGATGCCGTCATCGCGGATGTGAACGAGGAGAGCGAAGCTCGCTGCCCGGTCGTGCACGACCGCGCCCCACACCCGACTCAGGGCGGGGGGAACCGGGGCTGGTGGCCGAACCAGCTCAACGTGAAAGTCCTCGCCAAGAACCCAGCCGTGGCCAACCCCCTGGGCGAGGAGTTCGACTACGCCGAGGAGTTCAAGACCCTCGACCTCGCCGCTGTGAAACAGGACATCGTGGGCGTGCTGACGACCTCGCAGGACTGGTGGCCGGCTGACTACGGCCACTACGGGCCATTCATGATCCGGATGGCCTGGCACAGCGCGGGCACGTACCGCATCAGCGACGGCCGCGGCGGCGGCGGGGCCGGCATGCAGCGCTTCGCGCCCCTGAACAGCTGGCCGGACAACGGGAACCTGGACAAGGCTCGCCGGCTGCTGTGGCCCGTCAAGCAGAAGTACGGCCAGAAGCTCTCGTGGGCCGACCTGATGATCCTCGCCGGCAACGTCGCCCTGGAGTCGATGGGTTTCAAGACTTTCGGCTTCGCCGGCGGTCGCCCCGACGTCTGGGAGCCCGAGGAGGACGTCTACTGGGGTCCGGAGACCACCTGGCTCGGCGACGAGCGCTACTCCGGTGACCGGGAGCTCGAGAAGCCGTTCGGCGCGGTCCAGATGGGACTCATCTACGTCAACCCGGAGGGCCCGAACGGCACCCCGGATCCGATCGCCGCGGCCCGCGACATCCGCGAGACGTTCCACCGGATGGCGATGAACGACGAGGAGACGGTCGCGCTGATCGCCGGCGGTCACACCTTCGGCAAGACCCACGGCGCCGCGGACGCGGACAAGCACGTCGGCCCCGAGCCCGAGGCCGCCCCGATCGAGGCGCAGGGTCTCGGCTGGAAGAACTCCTTCGGCGCCGGCAAGGGCGGGGACGCGATCACCAGCGGGCTCGAGGGCACGTGGACGAACACCCCGGTGAGCTGGGACAACAGCTTCTTCGAGATCCTGTTCGGCCACGAGTGGGAGCTGACGAAGAGCCCCGCCGGGGCGTACCAGTGGAAGCCCAAGGACGGCGCCGACGCCGTCCCCGACGCCCACGACCCGTCGAAGCGCCACGCCCCGACGATGCTGACGACCGACCTCTCGCTCCGGTTCGACCCGGTCTACGAGCAGATCTCGCGGCGATTCTTCGACCACCCCGACGAGTTCGCGGACGCCTTCGCCCGCGCGTGGTTCAAGCTGACCCACCGCGACATGGGCCCGATCGCGCGCTACCTCGGCCCGGAGGTCCCGGCCGAGACGCTGATCTGGCAGGACCCGGTCCCGGCGGTGACCCACGAGCTCATCGGGGCCGAGGACATCACCGCCCTCAAGGGCCAGATCCTCGCCTCGAGTCTGACCGTCCCGCAGCTGGTCTCCACCGCCTGGGCGTCGGCATCGACGTTCCGCGGCAGCGACAAGCGCGGCGGCGCCAACGGGGCGCGCATCCGCCTCGAGCCCCAGCGGGGCTGGGAGGTCAACGATCCCGACGGTCTGGCGGTAGTGCTGCGTGTTCTGGAGGGGATCCAGGAGGCCTTCAACGCCTCGCAGACCGGAGGGAAGCGGGTCTCGCTCGCAGACCTGGTCGTGCTCGGCGGGTGCGCTGCTGTCGAGCAGGCCGCCAAGAACGCCGGCTATGACGTCGGAGTTCCTTTCACGCCGGGACGTGCGGACGCGTCGCAGGATCAGACTGACGTGGAGTCCTTCGCTCCGCTCGAGCCGACCGCGGACGGGTTCCGCAACTACCTCGGAAAGGGCAACCGGCTGCCGGCTGAGTACCTCCTGCTCGACCGGGCGAATCTGCTGACCCTGAGCGCGCCCGAGCTGACGGTCCTCGTCGGTGGTCTGCGTGTCCTGGGCGCGAGCTTCAAGCAGTCGTCGCTCGGCGTCTTCACCGAGACCCCTGGTTCATTGACCAACGACTTCTTCGTGAACCTGCTCGACCTGGGCACGACGTGGAAGGCGACGTCCGCGGTACCAGGGCCGGACGCGAACACGTTCGAGGGCCGCGACGCCACGGGCGAGGTCACGTGGACCGGCAGCCGGGTCGACCTGGTCTTCGGCTCCAACTCCGAGTTGCGCGCGCTCGCGGAGGTCTACGCGAGCGACGACGCGGGGGAGAAGTTCGCGCGCGACTTCGTCGCGGCGTGGGACAAGGTGATGAACCTCGACCGGTTCGACCTCGCCTGATCCCGACGTCCAGGTCGGCCAGCGCTGGCCGACCTGGACGTCCTGGGGAGGTCATCGCGCCAGCGGGAGATCCGCGAGCCGCCACTCGAGCATGCCGTCCTCCAGGCGCCGGGCCTGCCGGCCGCGCCCGCTAAGCAGCCGGACCGCGTCGTGGGCGAGCACGCAGAAGCGACCCCGGCAGTACGCCACGACCTCGACGCCGTCCGGCACTTCGCCGAGCCGCTCCGCGAGCTGGTCGAGGGGAATGTTGACCGCTCCCCGGATGTGGCCGGCGGCGTACTCGTCGGGTGGGCGCACATCCACCACGGTGACCTCGCCGGCGGTGGCCCGGCGGAGAAGCTCCTCCCGACTGACCGGCTCGCCCGCGTCGTCGGGGCCGAGATAGGCGTCCCGAGCGGCGGCCGCGTCGGGCAGCCGGTGCGCGGCCACGTCGCGGGCTCGGGCATACAGGTCAGCCACGTCGGAGCCCGCGAGCCGGTAGAAGATCCGCGTCCCGTCCCGGCGAGCCGACACCAGCCCAGCCTGCCTGAGCGTCTGCAGATGCGCCGACGCGGTCGTCAGGTTCAACCGGGCGGCTCTGGCGAGCGCCTCGACCGACCGCTCGGCCTGCGCGAGCAGGTCCAGCAGCTCCAACCGTGTGCCGTTGGCCAGCGCCTTGCCCACGCGCGCCAGCTGCGCGAACAGCTCGGCCTTCAGCAGCTCAGGCTTGCGGGGTGCGTCACCCATCACTCCTCCAAAGTTTTATGGAATAGTGTAGTAGATGGCCTGGATGGAGTGGTGATGATGAGCGCAGAGCAGGACCGGCTCGTGCCGCTGGTCGACGAAGGTCTCGGCAACAGCGCCTGGCTGCTCGACCTCGGAGACGGGCGAGCGCTCGCCGTGGACCCGCCACGTGATCTGCGCGCGTTGCGCGCCGCAGCCGGCCGGCGAGGACTTCGGGTCGCGTACGCGGCCGACACGCACCTGCACGCCGACTTCCTCTCCGGCGCGCGCCAGCTCGCGGCGGACGACGGCGCCGTCGTGCTGGCGTCCGCCGCGGGCCGGCGCGCGTTCGACCACCGCCCCCTTGCCGACGAGGACGAGGTGGATCTCGGCGGCCTCACACTTGCCGCCATCGCCACCCCGGGCCACACCGACGAGCACCTGTCGTTTCTGATCCGCGACGGCGCGACCCCGGTCGGCGTCTTCACCGGCGGGTCGCTGATCGTCGGCGCCGCCGCCCGCACCGACCTCCTCGGCCCGGAGCGCGCCGAGGAGCTTGCCCACGCCCAGCACGCCTCGCTGCGACGACTGACCACGTTGCCGGACGCGACCGAGGTCTGGCCCACGCACGGCGCCGGGTCATTCTGCTCCGCGCCTCCGGGCTCGGCGCGCAGCAGCACCATCGGCGCCGAGAAGGCCGCCAATCCGCTGCTCGCGGCGCCGGACGCCGAGACGTTCGCCGCGCGACTGGGCGCCAGTCTCGGGTCGTACCCCCGCTATTTCCGGTGGTTGTCCGAGCTGAACCGGCAGGGGCCGACGGTGCTCGAGCCCACGCAGCTCCTGGCGCCCCTGGACGTCCCCCAGACCCGCCGCCTGCTCGCCGACGGCGCTGTGCTGGTCGACGTGCGACCGGTCGAGCGCGTGGCCGCCGGCCACATCCCCGGCGCTGTGGCGATTCCGCTGCGGGCGCAGTTCGCCACCTGGCTCGGCTGGCTCCTGGACCCGGCCACCCCGATCGTCGTGGTGCGGGATCCCGACCAGGACCACGCCGACATCCTCTGGCCCGCGCTCACCATCGGGTTCGAGCGCATCGCCGGCGAACTCGACGGCGGCATGCCGGCCTGGATCGCGGCCGGAGGGCAGGTCGCCCGCACCCGGCTGGTCCGTCCTGGAGAGGTGACCGGCCCGGTCCTCGACGTGCGCCAGGACAGCGAGTACGCCGCCGGCCACATCCCCGGCGCGCAGCACATCGAACTCGGCGCCGTGCCCGAGCACGCCGGCTCCCTGCCGGGGCACGCTGGAGCCGGGCGCGCTGGAGCCGGGCGCGCTGGATCCACAGCCGAGCCGCTCGTGGTGATGTGCGGGCACGGCGAGCGCGCCCTGACCGGCGCCACGCTGCTGGCCCGCGCCGGCCGGCGTGACGCCGCTGTGCTGGTCGGGGGACCGGACGACTGGGCCAGCGCCGCCGGACGCCGCCTGGAGGAGGGCATGTGAGCGGAGCCGCGACCCCGCCGACCGCGACCCCACCCCCGCCCCGGCTCGGGCTGGCCGCCAACGCCGCGCAGTTCACGCTGCTGGTCGCGGTCAACGCGCTCGTCGGCGGGATGCTCGGCCAGGAGCGCACCGTGCTGCCGCTGCTGGCCGAGCACGAGTTCGGCCTCACCGCGCACACCGCGGCGCTCACGTACATCCTCGCTTTCGGCGCCACCAAGGCCGTAGCGAACTTCTTCGCCGGAACCCTCTCCGACCGGTACGGCCGCAAGCCCGTCCTGGTCGCAGGGTGGCTCGTCGGGCTGCCCGTGCCCGCGATGCTGATCTGGGCGCCGGACTGGGGTTGGATCGTCGCCGCCAACGTGCTCCTCGGCGTCAACCAGGGCCTCACGTGGTCCACCACGGTGATCATGAAGATCGACCTGGTCGGCTCGGCCCGCCGGGGGCTGGCCATGGGACTCAACGAGGCCGCCGGCTACCTCGCTGTCGCGGGCACCGCCATGGCGACCGGCTGGCTCGCGGCCCAGCACGGCCTGCGGCCGGCCCCGTTCCTGCTCGGCGCCGCGTACGCGGCC
This sequence comes from Micromonosporaceae bacterium, assembly GCA_009380105.1. Taxonomy (GTDB): domain Bacteria; phylum Actinomycetota; class Actinomycetes; order Mycobacteriales; family Micromonosporaceae; genus WHSM01. The sequence continues at coordinate 15,693 of WHSM01000023.1, read as the reverse complement.
CTCGGTCTCGGCCTGTCGCTGCTGCTGGTCAAGGAGACGCACGGGCACGCCCGCCACGAGGCGGCCAACCACGTGCCGGCTGACCGCCGAGCGGCCAACCCGGCGCCGGCCAAGGACGAGGAGCATGGCCAGCTCACCACCGGCCAGGTCGCGGGTCTCGCCAGTTGGCGGGAGCCGGCCCTCGCCTCCGCCAGCCACGCCGGCATGGTCAACAACCTCAACGACGGCCTGGCGTGGGGGCTGTTCCCGGTCCTGTTCGCCGCGGCCGGGCTGAGCCTGACGGAGATCGGCGCGCTCGCCGCGATCTACCCGGCGGTCTGGGGGTTCGGCCAGCTCATCACAGGCGCCGCCAGCGACGTCTGGGGCCGCAAGCCGCTCATCGTCTCGGGGATGCTTCTGCAAGGCGTCGCGCTGGCGGCAATCGCGGTCGCCGACACGTTCGCGGTGTGGGCTGCTGCGGCGGCAGTGCTCGGCGCCGGCACCGCGCTGGTCTACCCGACGCTGCTCGCAGCCGTCAGCGACGTCGCGCATCCGGAGTGGCGCGCCCGCGCCGTCGGCGTCTACCGGCTATGGCGGGACGGCGGGTTCGCCGTCGGAGCGCTCTTCACCGGTGTGGTCGCCGACTTCGCCGGCATCCGCGCGGCCACCTGGGCGGTGGCGGCCCTCACCGCCGCGTCCGGCGTCCTGGTCTGGATCCGGATGTACGAGACCCACCACGCCCCGCGCTAACGGCGCCAGATTCACGTTCGCCCCCCCGCCGCGCCTGGGCCGCTAGCTCACTCCGAGCAGTCGCTGGGCCCGCGCCGGGTCCGACCGGAAGTCGGCCACGTCAGTGTCGAGCACCACGCGGCCCTTCTCCATCACCGCCACCCGGTCGGCGACCGAGAACGCCAGCCGCAGATTCTGCTCCACCAGCAGGATCGCGATCCCCTCACCGGCCAGCTCGGCGATCACCTCGCCCACCTGCCGCACCACCGCCGGGGCGAGGCCGTCGGACGGCTCGTCCAGCAGCAACAGCCGCGGATTGGTCAGCAGCGCGCGGGCGATGGCGAGCATCTGCTGCTCGCCGCCGGAGAGTTGGTCGCCGCGGTGGCCCAGCCGCTCGCCGAGCCGGGGGAGCAGCTCGATCACCCGCGCCCGGGTCCAGCGCCCGTCGTCTGTGCCGTCTGAGCCGCCTCGGGCCGAGCGGCTGCCGCCTGAGCCGCCGCGGGCCCGGCGGCCGCCGAGCCGTTCGGCGAGTGTCAGGTGCTCGGCCACGGTGAGCGGGGCGAACACCCGGCGACCCTGCGGGACCAGCGCCACGCCGGCCCGGGCGATGGCGTCCGGCCGCCACCCGGACAGCTCCGCCTCGCCCAGCCGCACGCTGCCGGCCTGCCGGCGCACCAGCCCCATCACGGTGCTGACCAGGGTGGTCTTGCCGACGCCGTTGCGCCCCAGCACGGCGACCACGCTGTCGGCCGGCACGTCGAGGTCCACCCCGTGCAGCACCGAGGAGCCGGCGTACCCGGAGACCAGACCGCGGATCGACAGGGCGTTCATGACCCGGCCTCCGGCGGCGGGAACAGGTCCTCCAGGTCAGTCGCGCCGAGGTACGCCTGCTGCACCTCCGGGTCGGCGCGGATCTCCTCCGGGGTCCCGGTCGCCAGGCTCCGGCCCAGGTGCAGCACGGTGATCCGGTCGGCAAGTTCGAACACCACGTCGAGGTCGTGCTCGATCAGCAGCACGGTCACGTGCTCCGGCAGGCCCGCCACCAGCTCGGTGAAACCCGCGGTCTCCGCCACCGACATCCCCGCGGCCGGCTCGTCGAGCAACAGCAGCCGCGGCTCGGCGCCGAGCGCCATGGCGACCTCCAGTTGCCGCCGTTCGCCGTGCGACAGGCTTCCGGCCGGGGCGGCGTGCCGGCCGGCCAAGCCGACCGTGTCCAGCAGCTCCAGGCATCGGTCGAGAAGGTGCCGGCGGCCCAGCGCGGCCCGCGTCACCGAGCCGCCCACACCGGCGTGGCGGGCCACGCCGAGCAGCACGTTCTCCAGCGCCGTCTCCCGTAGGAACACCGACGAGTGCTGGAAGGTGCGCGCGATGCCCAGCCGGGCCCGGCGATGCTCTGGCATCCGGGTGATGTCGCGGCCGTCGAACCGGATCGCGCCCGAGCTGGCCCGCAGCGAGCCGCCGATCAGGTTGAACAGTGTGGACTTGCCCGCGCCGTTAGGGCCGATGACGGCGTGCCGGGCGCCCGGCGCCACCCGCAGCGAGACCTGGTCCACGGCGCGCAGCGAGCCGAAGCTGCGCGCGACCTCCTCCAGCTCCAGCAGCCCGGTCATGCCCGCTCCGTCGGGGAGTCGCCGGGAGGGGAATCATCCGGCGCGGCGGGGCCGCTGCGGAGCAGCCGGACCATGGCGTCCTTGAGGGTTCCGGCGATGCCGTGCGGCATCAGGTACACCACCATCACGAAGGTCACGCCCAGCAGCAGCGGCCCGCTCGCCCGGTAGTCGGTCAGCGGCACGTCGAGCCCGCCGACGTAGTCCCGGACCAGCACCACCAGTGCGGCGCCGAGGCAGGCGCCCCACATCGAGCCGATGCCGCCGATCACCGCGGCGAGCAGCGCCAGCGCGGCCAGCCCGAAGCTGAGGTCGCCCGGCGAGACGTACCGCAGCACGCTGACCCACAGCGCGCCCGCGGCTCCGGCGAGCCCGCCGGCCGCCGCGTACGCGACGAGCAGGTACTGGTAGACCGGGTAGCCCGTGGCGCGGAGCCGGGCCTCGTTGTCCCGGATGCCGCGCAGCGCCAGCCCGTACGGCGAGCGCGTCAGCCCGCCAACCGCCGCGAACAGCGCCAGGAACACGGCGAGCACGTAGTAGAACACCAGCCCGTCGTTGACCAGCGGCGCCATCCCGGGCAGCGGCACGACCGGCGGGATTCCGGACAGGCCGTCGGTGCCGCCGCTGATGCCGCGCCACTGGATCGCCGCGCTGTGCGCCAGCTCGCCGACGGCCAGGGTGAGCATCAGGAACGTCACGCCGCGGGCGCGCACCACGACCGAGCCGGTGACCAGAGCGACGGCGGCGGCCACGGCGGCGGCGGCGAGCAGTTGCGCCGGGCCGAGCACCACACCGGCGCGCGCCAGCAACGCGGCCGTGTAAGCGCCGATCCCGAAGTACGCCGCCTGCGCCAGGGTGGGCAACCCGGCGACGCCGGTGAGCAGCGTGACGCTCATCGTGAGCAGACCCATGGCGAGGATCCGGGAGGCGGTCGAGATCGTGTACTGGTCGAGGACCCACGGCGCGGCGGCCAGGGCGAGGACCGTCACAGCGCCGACGATCCAGGTCAGTCGCCGGCGGGCGCCGCCGCCGGAGTCCAGGCCGGCCGCGGTGCCCTGCACCCCGGCCGCGTGGGGCGAGCCCGGAACTCCGGCGCCAGCCGAGGCGGCCGGGGGCGCGGCTGCGGCGCTCATGCCGGCCTCGCGACCGGCGCGAGGCCCCGCGGCCGCAGCGCGAGCACCAGGAACATCGAGCCGAACAGCAGGAACGGCGCGTACTCGGGGATCAGCGCGACGCCCAGGCTCTGCACCTGACCGATGTAGAGCGCGCCGAGCAGCGCGCCCCGGATCGAGCCGAGCCCGCCTACCACGACCACCACCAGCGAGAGCACCAGCACGCTCTCGTCCACCCCCGGCGCTGGGCCGATGATCGGGGCGCCGAGCACACCGCCGACCGCGGCGAGCGCCGCGCCGAACGCGAACACGGCCAGCAGCACCTTGCGGGTGTCCACGCCGAGCGCCTGCACCATCTCGCGGTCGGCGACGGCGGCGCGCACCAGAGCGCCCAGCGTGGAGCGCTCGAAGACCAGGTAGACCAGCAGCGCCAGCAGCGCCGCCACGCCGATGAAGACCAGCCGGTACGTCGGGTAGACGTGCCCCAGCAGCGAGATCGAGCCGTCCAACGCCGCCGGCTCGGATGCGGGCAGCGGGTCGCCGCCCGACAGCGCCAGGAACACCTCGGCCCCGATCAGAGCCACGCCGATGGTGAGCAGCGCCTGGTCGAGGTGGCCGCGCCCGGCCAGCGGCTGGGTCATCGCGGTCAGCAGCACCCCGCCTGCGGCGCCGATCGCGATCCCAGCGGCGATCGCGGCGAAGAAGCCGAGCCAGCCGCCCCCGGACAGCAGGAAGGTCAGGTACGCGCCGGCCAGGTACAGGGTGCCGTGGGCCAGGTTCAGCACGTCCATCATGCCGAACACCAGCGACAGCCCCGCCGCCAACGTGAACAGCAGCAGGCCGTACGCCACGCCGTCGACGATGCTCACCAGGTTGGCGTCGAGCCAACCGATCACGCCCACGTCGCGCGCCCCGTCGCGGGTCTCATTCGCCGGGCGTGCCCAGCTCTTCGATCACCACGTTGGTGATCGCGTCGCCCCGCTTCTCGACCTTGCGCAGGTACCACTTCTGCACCGGGGAGCGGTTCTGGCCGAACTTCCACGCGCCGCGCGGGCTGTCGATCTCGCCCAGCTTGCCGAGCTGCCGCTCGATGGCCTCGGCGGTGGCCTTCTCGCCTGCCGCCGCGATCGCCCGATCCAGCACCAGGCCCGCGTCGTACGCGGCGACGGAGAACGCGGTCGGCGGCTGGTCGTAGGCCTTGGTGAACGCGGAGACGAACTTCTGGTTCGCGGCGTTGTCCAGATCGGTGGAATAGTTCAGCGAGTTGAGGATGCCGACCGCGGCCTCGCCCTGCGCGGCCAGCACGCCGCCCTCGGTGAGCCAGCCGGGGGCGTACAGCTGGTATTTGTCGGCGAGGCCGAACTTCTTGTACTCCTTGACGAACTTCACCGCGTCCGCCCCGGCGAAGAAGCAGTAGACCGCCTTCGGCTTCTGCTTCTCGATCTGCTGCAGGTACGGCTGGAACGACCTCCCGCCGATCGGGAACGGCGCCAGGATCGGCTTGCCGGCCAGCTCGCCGCCGGCGGGTTTGAAGCTCGTGTCCAGGGCCTTGATGTGGTCGTGGCCGGCCGCGTAGTCGGCGACGATCAGTGAGATCGGACCGCCGACGTTCTTGGCCAGGTACTCGCCAAAGGCCACCGACGGGTGGTCGTTGACGAACGAGGTGCGCCAGCCGTACTCCTTGCCCTGCACCTGCGTGGGGGAGGCGTTGGTGCTGATCAATGGCACTTTCGCCGCGGTGAACATCTCCTGGATCGCAACCAGGCTGCCGGAGCTGATCACACCGCACACCGCCTGGCAGCGCTCCTGCTTGAGCAGCTTCTCGGCGCCGGCCTTGGCGGTGTCCGGCTCCTCGCCCTCATCGGCGGTGACCACCTTGACCTCACGGCCGCCCAGCTTGCCGCCGTTCTGCTCCAGGAACAGTTTCCAGCCGTTGCGCTGGTCGTCCCCGAGGCCCTTGTACACGCCGGCGTCCGGAAGCAGCAGGCCGATCTTGACCGGGCCGCCCGCATCGGCTTCCGAGCCACCGAGGCTGGACCCGCTGCAGGCGCTGGCGAGCACGCTCGTCGCGGCGGCCGCGCCGGTCAACCGCAGAAAGCCCCGACGGTTGAGTTCAGACATGGCGATGTCCCTTCTTCCCCGACGCGACAAGCGTGTGAAGACACGACGGATGAGCTAGGCAGCAGATGATATCGGTTGCCGCAAGATCGGTGGGCGACGCTGGCGACGTGATCCGCGGCTACGCCGTCCAGCCGCGAGACATCGGGGTGATCGCTCACTACGTCTAATACCCGCTACGGCCATCGACTGGTTCCAAAAGGAGGCAGGACCGATCCGAGCTGATCGTCGCGGCGCTGCGCCGGGGGTTTTGGCCTCGCCGTGAAGATCGCCGATGTCCCGGCGGATCGTCAGTGCCTGTCGGTGGTGTTCGGCGGCGGCGGGGCGGTGGAGTCGCGGACCACGAGCTCCGGGCGCACGAGCAGGGACTGGCCGGCGGTCGGGCCGTCGCCGTCCAGGCGCTGGCGGAGCTGGGCGAACGCCATGGCGGCCATCTCTTCGAGGGGCTGCCGCACAGTCGTCAGCGGCGGCGCGGCGAGGTCTGCGAGCACGATGTCGTCGAAACCCACCACGGAAACGTCCTGGCCCACCCGCAGCCCGGCGTCGCGGATGCCGGCGCACACGCCGAGCGCGCACATGTCGTTGATGGCGATGATCCCGGTCGGCGGGACGTCGCTGGCGAGCAACTCCCGCGCCGCGGTGCGGCCGAGGCCGCTGGCGTCCAGGTCGCCGTAATCCTCGGGGGCTCCGGAGCCGCTGCGGGCGCCGGACCACACCAGCGTGTCCTGCGAGGTCAGGCCGTGCTCTTCCAGAGCGGCGGTGAAGCCACGGAAGCGCTCGGTGCGGTTGACGCTGGCGAGCGACCCGGAGACGAAGGCCAGTCGTCGGTGTCCGAGCTCCAGCAGATGCCTGGCGGCGAGCTGGGCGCCCACGACGTTGTCGATGCTGATGTTGACCAGCGACGCGGCGTCGCCGGCCTGGGCCGTCCGGTCGAACCCGACGAGCGCCAGACCGTCGTCGACGAACGACTGCACGTGGCCGAGCGACGGCAGGGAGGAGCAGAGCACGATGCCGCGGATGCCGTCGTCCCACAGCTCTTCGATGTACTCGCGCTCCCGGTCCGGGTCGCGCTCGCTGTTGCACAGCAGCACCCGGTAGCCGTGGGCCAGCGCCGCGCCTTCGAAGTGCCGGGCGAACGTGCCCCAGAACGGGTTGGCGACCGACGGCACGACCAGCCCGACCACGAGGATCCGGCCGGTGCGCAGTTGACGGGCGGCCCGGTTGGGGCGGTAGCCGAGTTGCGCGATCGCGTCCTCGACCCGCTTGCGGGTGCCGGGGAGCATCCGGCCCGGCCGCCCGTTGAGGTAGTTCGACACGGTGCTGGGGGACACGCCCGCGGCCCGCGCCACCTCGTAGATCGTCACTCCGCTCACCGATACAACCCACCTTCTCTCGTCCGGGACCGTAGACGCAGTGTATCGATTTTACGAGCTTCCTTCACCCTCGGCGACGCTGAATCGGCTCGTTGACACCGCCGAAACCAGTGATTGACACAACACACAGGGGGTCGTACCGTGTGGCGATAGTAAATCGATGCACTAACAGAGGGTTCCCACGACGCGCAAGGTGGCGTGGGATAAAGCGGAGGCGCGCAGCGCCCAGGAAGGGAGTCGGCATGGACGCGACTGCGATGGCGCTGAGTCGGCGCCGCCTGTTGGCCGGGGTGGTTGGCTCGGCCGGTCTGGCGGCGCTCGGCGCTTGCGGCGGTCCGGCGCCGGGGAAGTCGGAGGACTCTGACGGTGAGGCCAGCGGCGAGATCCGGCTGGTCACCCCGATCTACGAAGAGGAGGCGGGCAAGCAGCTGCTGGACAGCCTCCTCGCTGAGTTCACCCGCAAGTATCCGAAGGTGAAGGTCCAGGTGGACCACACCAACTACGGCAAGCTCAACGAGAAGCTCACCACGTCGCTGGCCAGCGGCCGGCCGTACGACGTGATGATGATGGGCGTCGGCTGGGTGCCGCCGTTCGCCGCCAAGGGCGTGCTCGCCGACCTGGGCGAGAGCCGGGAGTCGCTTGACAAGCTGTACAACTCGCGTGTGGTCGAGGCCGGCGTCTGGGAGGACAAGGTCTACGCGCTGCCGGTCATGCTCGACACCCGGTTCGGGATCTACCGCAAGGACTTCTTCGCCGAAGCCGGGCTCTCGGAGCCGCCGAAGAGCTTCGAGGAGATGCGGGCGTACGCCAAGAAGCTGACCAAGCGCGACGGCAAGAAGCTGACCCGGGCCGGCATCGACGTCCTCGCGATCGATCTGCGGCAGTGTTTCCTGCCGCTGCTGTGGGCCAACGGGGGAGACCTGTTCACTCCGGACAAGCAGGTCGCGTTCAACTCGCCGGCTGGGGTGGAGGCCCTGAGCTTCATGACCGACGTGATCCGGGTCGACAAGTCCGAGGAGATCGGCTTCACCGAGCCGGGCGCCGCGACCGGCATCCCGCTGGTGCAGGGCCGGGCGGCCATGATGATCGGCCACCACAACACCTGGACCGAGATGGAGAAGACCAAGCCGGAGCTGATCTCCGAGGACAAGGTCGGCGCGTTCCTGGTGAGCAACAAGCGCTCGGCGATCTTCCAGGGCGGCACGCTGGCGTCGGTGTCCGCGAAGTCGGCGCACCCGGCCGCGGCCACGGCGCTGGCGAAGTTCCTGGCCGGTCCGAAGGCGTCCCTGGCGGCGAGTGAGCAGCGCGGCAACGTGCCGGCCGCCGCGAGCGCCATGGACTCCGAGTACGTCAAGAAGAACGGGTTCGTCCAGTTCGCCATGCAGAACATGGACTCGGCCTTCTCCGAGGGCGGCGTCCCGGCCTGGCTGGAGATCCGGGAAGGGTTCAAGCCGGCCATCGAGTCGGCGTTGCTCGGCAAGCGGTCCCCGAAGCAGGCGTTGGACGACCTCGCCGCCGACGCGGACAAGGCGATGGCCCGGGGCTGAGGCCTGAGTGGTCGAGAGCGGGAGAGAACGCATGGTGGCGACCCTTGCGCCGGCGCCGGTGAAGGCGGACGCGTCCGAGAAGCGTCCGCCCCGCCGGCGCCGGCTGGGACGGGATCGGAGTCGGGCGGCGTGGCTGATGCTCGCCCCCGCCGCCATCCACCTGGTGTGGTGGATCGGGTTCCCGGTCCTGGCGACCTTCGTCCTCGCCTTCACCCACTACGACGTGCTCGCCGGCACCGTGAGCTGGGCCGGTCTGGACAACTTCCGGGAGATCTTCGCCGACGAGGTGTGGAACCTCTCGATCTGGCACACGGTCGTCTACACCTTCTTCACGGTGCCCGTGTCCATGGCGATCGCCGTGGTGCTCGCGGTGCTGCTCAACGCGAAGCTGCGCGCCCGGGCGTGGTACCGGGCGGCGATCTTCATGCCGCACGTCACCGCGACAGTGGCGATCGCCCTGGTCTGGATGTGGATGTTCGAGCCGAACATCGGCCTGTTCAACGCGCTCCTGGCGATGGTCGGGGTGGCCGGCCCGGCCTGGCTGTCCGATCCGAGCTGGGCGATGTCGGCGGTGATCGCCGTCGGGGTCTGGAAAGGCATCGGCGTGAAGATGCTGATCTACCTCGCGGCGCTGCAGGGCCTGCCCGGCGAGCTGTACGAGGCGGCCGACATCGACGGCGCCTCCGGGCCGCGCAAGTTCTGGTCGGTCACGCTGCCGCTGCTGCGCCCGGCCACGTTCTTCGTGTTCGTGGTGTCGATGATCGACGCGTTCCAGGTCTTCGACCAGGTGTACGTGCTCACGCCGCAGGGCGGCCCGGCCAACTCCACGACCGTCATGACGTACGAGATCTACCGCACCGCGTTCAGCGAGTTCCGGATCTCGACCGCCTGCGCGCAGAGCCTGGTGCTCTTCGGGTTCCTGCTGGTGCTGACGCTGATCAGCCGCCGGCTGACGGGGAGGGACGAGGATGTCAACTGAGATCCTGACAGTTCAGGCCGCGGCGGCGCCGCCACCTCAGGCCACGCCCCGGCGCCGGCGTCGCACGCCGGGCCAGCTCGCCGGCCGCACCGCGCTGCATCTGCTGCTGGCGACGGGAGCCGTCGTGATGGCGGTGCCGTTCGTGTGGATGATGATCAGCTCGCTGAAGAGCCACGCGGACATCTCGGCGTACCCGCCGCGGCTGCTGCCGACCGAGTGGGTGTGGAGCAACTACCCGGAGGCGCTGGCGTTCGCGCCGTTCGGCACGTACTTCCGCAACAGCTTCTTCATCGCGGTCGGCCACACCGTCATCAACGTCGCGCTCGCCACGATGGCCGGGTACGCGCTGGCGCGGCTGCCGTTCAAGGGCCGCACGGTGGTCTTCATGGGCGTGCTCGCGATGATGATGATCCCGACGTACACGAAGATCGTGCCGCAGTACCTGATCGCGAAGAGCATGCCGTTCTTCGGCGGCAACGACTATCTCGGCAGGGGCGGCTACGGCTGGCTCGACTCCTGGTGGGCGCTGATCATCCCGGGGGCGCTGACGCCGTTCGCGATCTTCCTGTTCCGGCAGTTCTACCTGTCGCTCCCGCGCGAGCTGGAGGAGGCGGCCCGGATCGACGGGCTGGGGGAGTTCGGGATCTTCGCGCGGATCATGACGCCGCTGGTCAAGCCCGCCGTCGCGACCGTCGCCCTGTTGACCTTCGAGCACAGCTGGAACAACTTCCTCTGGCCGCTGCTGGTCACCACGCGTGACGAACTGCGGGTGATCCAGGTGGGCCTGGCCGCGTTCCAGCAGGCCGAGCGCACCGAGTGGGCGTACCTGATGGCCGGGTCCACGCTCGCCACCGTGCCCATGATCATGCTTTTCCTTTTCACCCAGCGGTACTTCGTGCAGGGCTTCGCCACTGTCGGGATCAAGTGACCGCCGGGATCAAGTGAGCAGTTCATCGAGTGAGGAGACGGGGATGTCAATCGACCTGACGGGACGACGCGCGCTCGTGACCGGCGCCGGGCACGGCATCGGCGCCGCGATCGCGGCAGCGCTGGCGGAGGCCGGCGCCGACGTGGTGGTCCACTACGGCCGGTCGGCCGGTCCGGCCGCCGACGTGGTCGCGCGGATCGAAGGCTGCGGGCGGAAGGCTGTCGCGGTCGGGGCCGACGTCACCGTGACCGCCGAGGTCGACCGGCTGCTCGACCAGACGGCCAGCTTCCTCGGCGGGCTCGACATCCTGGTGTGCAACGCCGGGCACCTGGTCGGGCGGGCGTCAGTGGCCGAGATGAGCGACGAGCACTACCTGCGGGTCGTGGAGGCGAACCTCGGATCCGCGTTCCGGGCCTGCCGCGCGGCAATCCCGCACCTGATCGAGTCGACGGCGGGCCGCGTTGTCATGATGTCCTCGCTCGCCGCGCACAACGGCGGCGGCCCCGGCGCGGCCATGTACGCCGCCGCCAAGGCCGGGGTGCGCGGCCTTGCCAAAGGGCTGGCCAAGGAGCTCGCGCCGCACCGGGTGACGGTCAACGCGCTGGCGCCCGGGTTCATCGGCCAGACCGCGTTCCACGACACGTTCACCTCGCCGGAGGCGCAGCGCAACATCGCCGCCGGGGTGCCGCTGGGGCGCGGCGGCACGGCCGACGAGGTGGCCGCCGCGGCGGTGTTCCTGGCTTCCGACGGCGCGGCGTACCTGACCGGGGCGACCCTCGACATCGACGGCGGGGCGTGGTTCCGGTGAGGTGGGCGGCGACCGTGGAGCGCGCCATGCCGGGCGGCAACGTGGTGATCCCGACCGAGCGCGGCGGGTGGTGGCACGAGTACGTCTGCCCTACCCACGGGGTCGAGCTGTCCCACGACGAGTTGCTGTGTGGCGAGTTCCCGGCCGCCGGCGCGGCATGCCGGCACGGCTGCCGGATCCACACGTCCGCGGTGCGCAGCGCGTGGACGGTGCTCGCGCACCAGGCGTGCGCGCGGGAGATCCGCCGGCTCGCCACCGTCCGCCCGAAAGTGGCGACGGCGCTGCTACGCCGGTACGACGAGCTGTACCACCGGCTCGCCGCCGACCCGCACGAAGGCTCCCAGCCGTGGATGCTGCGGGGCCGTCTGTTCCACCAGGCGCTGACCGAGGCGATCTGGGCCGTGTCGATCGGGCAGGCGGCCCGCGTCCTCGGCGACCCGGCGCCCCGGCTGACCCGCGCGCTCGCCGAGGCCGCGCGCGCCGCCCGGGACACGCTGGTGGAGCAGGGCCGGTTCACCTCCAACTACACGGCCTGGCTCAACGCCGCTGGCGCCGTCTGCACCGGCGACGAGGAGTGGCTGACCGGCGAGCACGGGGTGCACCAGCACATCCGCGCCGCCGTGGGCGACGACGGCTGGGAGTGGGAAGGCAGCACCTATTACCACGGGTTCGTGCTCCGGGCGTACCTGCTGGCACTGGGAGATTCCACCCCACCCCCGGACGTGGCGGAGCGGCTGCAGCGGATGGCGCGCGCCTTCGACGCCGTCACCACCTCCGGCGGGCTCGTCGCGGCGCTGCACGACGGCCCGTACGCCCGCCCCGAGTTGGATCGTGAGCACGCTGAGCTGCGCGCCCTGCTGCCACCGCGACCAGCGCGGACCGAGAAGGTCACGGTGTTCCGGGACGTGGGCTACGCGGTGCTGCGCGGCGCCGGGATCCACGCGATCGTCGACTTCGGGCCGCACGGCGGCTCGCACGGCCACCGGGACAAGCTCGCTCTCTATCTGTACGGCGCGACCACGCCGTGGCAACCGGATCCCGGCCAGGTCCCGTATGGACACCGCGAGTGGCGCGAGCACTACGCCAGCACGGCGGCGCATCCGACGTTCAGCGTGGACGGCGGCGAACAGGCCGAATGCACCGGGCGGCTGGAAGTCGCCGACGCCAGCGGGGTCACCGCGGTGTGCGACGCGGCGTACCCCGGCGTGACGGCGCGCCGCCGGGTCGCGCTCGACGGCGACGTGCTGCTCGACGAGCTCACGGTCGCCGCCGACCGCCCTCGCCGGATCGCGCTGCACCTGCGGCCGGACGTGCGGTTGACCGTCTCCGCCGGCCAGACCCGCTGGGCCGGCGCCGAGCGGCTGCACGGCTGGCACGAGTGCGCCTGCCCGTCGGCCGCGCTCGTCGCGCGGCCGGGTCCGGGCCCGGCCGACGATCCGCAACGCGTGCGCACCCACGTCGACTGGGTCGTGCCGGACGCGACCGAGGTGACGTTCCGCTCGATCTACCGCGTGGAGGACTGAGCTCGATGCAGGAGTTGCTGATCGACGGCCGGCTCGACGCGCTGCGGGCCGGGCTGCGGACCACGCACGCGGGGCAGTGGCGGCGCCTGTCCGAGCAGTGCGACTGGTACCGCGCCCAGACCCCGCCAGCCGAGCACCCCGAGACCAGCATCACCTACTTCGGCCCGGCCGCGGCGAACCTGGCATTGGCCTGGAAGCTCACCGGGCAGCGCGGCTACCTCGACGAGGCGCAGCGCTGGATCTCCACGTGCGTCGACTATCCGCACTGGGGTCGGGCGCACCTGCCCGACCACGACCTGGACGCCGGCTGGCTGCTGCACGGGCTGTCGTTGGCGTACTCCTGGATCCGCGACGACCTGGACCCGGAACGGGCCGCGACGTTGCGCGCCAAGCTGGAGCTGCAGGGACAGCGCCTCTACGACTACGTCGTCGCGACCGAGGGCCGGTGGTGGTCGTCGAGCTTCTGGCAGAACCACAACTGGATCTGCCACGCCGGCCTGGCGGCGGCCGGTTATGCGCTCGACCGTCCGGAGTGGACGAAGCGGGCCCGGGACAACTTCGCGGTCGTGCTGGACCTGATGCCGCCGGACGGCTCGGACTCTGAGGGGGTCGTCTACTGGCGGTACGGCGTGCCGTGGCTGGCGATCTACCTCGATCTGCTGGAGCACGCCGAAGGCGTGGACTGGTGGGAGCGCGGCGACTTCCTGCGGCGGACCTTCACCTGGCGGCTGCACCAGTGCGCGCCGGGTTACCAGGAGAACGTCGACCACGGCGACTGGCACGACCGGCGCAGCGGCCACAGCGTCGCCTTCTACGCCAAGCTCGCCAGCGTATACCGGTCGGGCGAGGCGCAGTGGCTGGCGAACCTGGTGGCCGAGCGGTTCTTCTGGCGGGAGGCGTATGCCTCCGGCGTCAAACCCGGCGTGATGCCCGAGGCGTACCTGGAGCTGCTGTGGCACGACCCTTCCGTCGAGCCTCGGGATCCCGCCACGTCGACGCCGACTGCCGCGTCCTTCCCGGACCTGGGCCAGGTGGTCGCCCGCACCGGGTGGGACGACACCGCGACGTTCGTGAGCTTTAAGGCCAGCCCGGGCGGCGGCCATACCGCCTGGGAGACCGCGGAGCGGTTCCGGGCCGAGCGCGGCTGGGAGACGCTCAACGCCGGGCACCATCACCCCGACGCCGGCTCGTTCACGCTGGTGTCCCACGGCGCGTTCCTCGCCGTCGATGACGGCTACTGCAACCGCAAACGCGCCGCCCACCACAACCTGGTGCTGGTCGACGGCCAAGGCTGGGTGAACGAGGACCGCTACCACGTCTACAAGGGCCTGCCGTACGAGCGACAGGCCAGGCTGCGCGACGTGCTCGCCGCCGACGGGTTCGCCCACGCGACCGCCGAGACGGCGGCGATGTTCGACCCCGCGCTCGGCGTGCGGCGCCTGGACCGGACCCTGGTCGTCACGCCGTCCGGCCGGGTCGTGATCCTCGACCTGGCCGAGGCGGATCAGCCGCGCGAGTGGACGCTGCTGCTGCACAGCGACTGGCCGGGCGAGCGGCGCGACGAGACCACGTCCGTGCTGCGCTCCGGCCCGGCCCAGGCGTGGGTACGGCACCTCGCGCCGACCGGCGCCGACATCCAGCAGACGGTCACCGAGGTCGAGGCGAACCCCACCGCCAGCACCCCGAGCCTGCGGATCACCCGCACCCTGCACACGCTGCGGGTGTCGACCGGTCGGCTCGCGGCGGCCCGGCTGCTCACGGCGCTGGAGCCGACCGACGCCCTGGCGCCGGGCCCCGCCACAGCGGCTGCCATGCCGTGCGAAGCCGGCTACGGCGTGTCGTTCGGCGATGCCGAGGCCGCCTATCTCTCGCCGGTGGAGCGCCGCATCGCAGGGCCGGAGCTGGAGGCCGACGCCGCGGCCGTGGTGATCAGCGGCGACCGGGCGGCCGTGGTCGCGGCGACCCGGGTGAGGCTCGCCGGCCGGGTGCTGGCCGACAGCGCCGAGCCGGTCACCGGGGTGATCCCGCTATGACGTCGTTCCGGGCGGTGCTACGGGTGCTGGAGTATCTGGCGTATCCGGCGTTCGCCGGGGTCGCCTGGTGGCTGCTCGCCCTCGGCGTGGTCACCTGGCTGCCGGCGCTGGCCGCGATGGCGCACGCCCTGCAACGCTGGCGGGTCGACGGCGAGGCGCGCTGCTTCACCGGGACGTTCGCCGCGTTTCCCCGCTACTGGCGCCGGCTGTGGCGGCACTCGCTGGTGTCGACAGCCGCGTTCGGGGTGCTCGGGGCGAACCTGGTGTTCCTGGCCGACCGGCCGCACCCGGCCGCGTACGCCCTGCTCGCCGCCCAGCTCGGCATCGTGATCGCGCTCGTGCCGTACCACGTCGGCGTAGCGGTGACCGCCGCCCGCGCCCCTGAGGCCGCGCTCGCCGATTGGCGGCGCGGGGCCTTGGTGCTCGCGTTCGGCTCCGCGCCGCGCGGCCTGGCCCTGCTCGGCGCGGCGGTCGTGACCCCGGTGGTGACGCTCCCGGTGCCCTTCGGGCCGCTGCTGTTCGGCCCGAGCCTCCCCGTGCTGCTTGGTCTGGTGCTCGCAGAGTCGCGAGACCCGGACAGACCCTCTCACCCCCCTACAGAGGAGGCTGTCTGATGAAACGAACTCGTCTCGTCGGGCTGTCGAGCATCGCCGTCGCGCTGGTCGGCAGCATCCTGCTGGCGCCGCCCGCCCTGGCGGCCAGCGACTACTACGTCAGCCCGTCCGGCAGCGACGCGAACCCCGGCACGTCGGCTGATTCACCGTTCGGCACGATCCAGAGGGCGCTCGACGTGGCGCCGTCGGGATCGACCGTCCACCTCGCCTCGGGCGTCTACCTGCAGGACGCCGTCACCCGCACCTCGGGCATCACCGTCACCGGACCGTCCGGGGCTGTGGTCAAAGGCGGCGGCAGCACCCGGATCTTCCAGGTCCATCACGACAACATGACCCTGACAGG
>WHSM01000592.1 GCA_009380105.1 Micromonosporaceae bacterium | reverse complement strand
GTGAGCAGCTCGGCGTGCGGGCCGCGCTGCACCACCCGGCCGTCGTCGAAGACGATCACCTCGTCGGCGGACTCGGCGGTGGAGAGCCGGTGCGCGATCGCCACCGTGGTCCGGCCTCGCGTCACCGCGTCCAGGGCGCGCTGCAGCCGCACCTCCGTGGCGGGGTCCACGGCGCTGGTCGCCTCGTCGAGCACCAGCAGGTCCGGGTCGGCGAGGTACGCGCGCGCCAACGCCACCAGCTGCCGCTCCCCCACGGACAGCGCCTCGCCCCGCTCGCCCACCGGGGTGTCCATGCCGGCGGGCAGCCCTTCGATCCAGTCGCCCAGCCCCAGCTCGCAGAACGCCAGGTAGAGATCCGCCTCGTCCACCTCCAGAGCCCCGAACCGCACGTTCTCCGCGATGGTCGCGTCGAACAGGAACCCGTCCTGCGGCACCATCACCACGCGGCTGCGCAGCGACGCGAACCGCACCTCCGTCAGCGGCGTCCCGGACAGCAGCACCCGTCCGGCAGTGGGATCCATCAGCCGGGTGAGCAGCTTGGCGAAGGTCGTCTTGCCGCTTCCGGTCTGCCCCACCACCGCGACCCGGGTCTGCGGCGTGATCCGCAGGTCCACGTCGGCGAGCACGCGCGGTCCGGGCCCCTCACCCTCTTTCTGGGGGTACGCGAAATCGACGTGCTCAAACTCCACCCCGAGCGGCCCCTGCGGCAGGTCGCGCCCGTCCGCTCCGGGGTCGGCGACGTCCGGGGCGGTGTCGAGGACGTCCAGCACCCGGCGCCAGCCCGAGATCGCGTTCTGCGCCTCGTTGAGCACCTCCGTGGCGATCTGCACCGGCTGCACGAACAGCGTGGCCAGGAACAGGAACGCGGTCAGCTCGCCGACGGTGACGTCGCCGTCCACGCCGAGCAGCACCCCGACCACGACCACCGACGCGGTGGCGAGCCCGGCGGTCAACTCTCCCATCGAGGACGGGTAGACGCTGCGCCGCAGCGCCCGGAACTGGGCCTGCCGGTACGACTCGATCGACGTGTCGATCCGCTCCTCGGTGCGGCGCTGCACCCCGTGGGCCCGGATCACGGCCGCCCCGACGACGCTCTCGCTGACCGCCGACAGCAGCACGCCGACCCGCTGCCGCACCACGAGGTACGCGGCGGCCAGGCGCCGCTGGAAGAACCGCAGCGCGAGGAGCAGCGGCGCGAACGCGGCGTACACCGCCAGCGTGAGCTGCCAGGAGTAGATCGCCATGATCAGGGTGGCGACCACGAGCTGTCCCATGCTGACCAGCAGGATCACGCCGCCGAACTGCAGGAACTGGCTGATCTGGTCGATGTCGCTGGTGACGCGGGACGTCAGCGCGCCGCGACGCTCGGACTGCTGGTGCAGCGTCGACAGGTCGTGGATGTGCCGGAACGTGCGGGTGCGCACACCTGCGAGCGCGGTCTCGGTGACCCGGTAGAGCCGCACGTTCATCAGGTAGGCGCACGTGACCGTGACCGCCATGAAGGCGATCGTGAGCCCGGCGATCACGCCGATCACGTCCGGGTGCGGGCCGCCGGCCACGCGGATGCCGCGGTCGATGCCCTGTTGCACGGCGACCGGCACGACCACCCGGCCAGCCGTGGCGACCAGAGCGAGCGCGAGGGTTCCGGCGAGGCCGGCGCGCAGCTCCGGCGAGAGCGCCAGGCCGCGGCGGAACGTGTGCCACGTCGTCGCCGGCGCCGCCGCTGCCGCGCTCACGCGGAGACCCCCGGCTCGTCGAAGGCCTTTTCGCGAGCCCGTTCGGCCTCGTCCCGCTCGTACGCCGTGACGAGGTTGGCGTAGCCGGGGACGTCAGCGAGCAGCTCGGCGTGCGTGCCGCGCGCGACCACCCGGCCGTGTTCGACGTAGACCACTTCGTCGGCGAGGGCGATGGTGGCCCGCCGGTACGCCACGACCAGCACGCTGGCGGTG
>WHSM01000428.1 GCA_009380105.1 Micromonosporaceae bacterium | reverse complement strand
GCCGCCTCGGACGCCGGCATGAAGGTGATCACCTCGTGGCGCAAGGTCGGGATCGTGGTCGCGCACGGCACCGCGTCCCAGATCCAGGCGGTTCGCGGCGCTGACGGCGTCCGCTACGTCGAAGGCAACCAGAAGATCAAGCTGAGCCTGGAGACCTCGCACACCGCGACCAGGGGAGCGCAGGCCCGCAGCGAGCTGGCCGACGGCAACGGCGCCCCCGTCGATGGGCGGGGCGTCGGCGTGGCGGTGATCGACACTGGCATCGACGCCACCCATCCGGCCTTCAAGAACGCCGACGGCTCATCCGCGGTGAAGAAGAACCTCAAGTACATCTGCGCCGTGCTGGAGACGGGCGACAACGACCAGTGCTTCGCCGACCTGACCGGCGCCGACACCGACACCCTGTCCGTCGGCGGTCACGGCACCCACGTGGCCGGCATCGCGGGCGGCCGCGACGTCACGCTCTCCGACGGCGGCAAGCTGCACGGCGCCGCTCCGGGAGCCGCGCTGTACGGCCTCTCCGTCGGCGCCGGGATCTCGATCATCGGCGCTGACGCCGCGCTGAACTGGGTGCTGGAGCACCACGCGGCGCCCTGCGGCGCTGACGTGCCGGCAGCGACGTGCCCGCCGATCAAGGTCACGAACAACTCGTACGGCCCGTCCGGCGGCGGCAGCTTCGACCCGGACAGCGCCACGGTGAAGATCCAGCGGGCGTTGGCGGCCGAAGGCGTGCTCACCGTGTGGGCCAACGGCAACGACGGCGGCGACGGCTCGTCCAGCCTGTCCAACCCGCCCGGCATGGACCCGACCCCGGGAGTCATCTCGGTCGCGTCGTACTTCGACCAGGACAGCGGCACCCGCGACGGCGAGGTCTCGGAGTACTCCTCGCGCGGCAAGAAGGGCGACCCGTCGACGTACCCGGACATCTCCGCGCCGGGTGAGGACATCACGTCGGCGTGCCGGCCGTACCTGGCCGTCTGCTCCACCGGCCTGGCTCCGCGCAACGGTCCCGGCCTGCTCGACCTCGGCACGTTCAACACGATCTCCGGCACGTCGATGGCGGCCCCGCACATCGCCGGCATCGTGGCGCAGCTGTACCAGGTCGCGCCAGGCGCGAGCCCGGCCCAGATCGAGGACGCCATGAAGTCGACGGCGCACAAGTACAGCCACGGCGCGGCGTACGAGACGGTGGGCGCCTACACCACCTCGTACGACAAGGGAGCCGGTCTGGTGGACGTGTACGCGGCTGCCCGCAAGCTGGGGGCAGCGCTGAACTAACCCAGCCCCAACCAGAAGCGGCCGGTCCGATCCCAAGGGGTCTGGCCGGCCGCTCGCCGTCCCCGCCCGCTGGTCGGAATCGGCCCATGTGGTGGGCCGGGGGTGTGGCGCTTGCCTCACCTGTCTGGGTGAGACGCATGTAGTAGCCGAATGGTCACGTAACGCCGTGTCTCCCATCATCTGGGACAAGGGCGGCGAAGCACCTGTTCGTCCGTTCTCGGATGACCGTTTCGGGTTCACCGACTGCTGCCCAATTGGCACGCCGCGTCACCGCTTGTGACGACGCTTCACCATTGCGGGGGTTCGCAATCACCTGCACGCACAGTAACGTGCGCGTCCAGTAGTCCCCCCCAATACACGCCCATTCACCGGTTTACCGGCGGTCTCTGTCGACACGGCGTCACCCCGTGCCGGCCTCCGGCCATCACCCCCAACGGAGGACCAGCGGTGGAAACACACACCCAGCGTCACGTCCCGTCGCCGTCCAGCAAGTCCTGGCGCCGCGCCGCGCTCGCGGCCGTCGTCGTCGCAGGACTCGCGCTCGGCATGCTCGCGGTCAGCGCGGGTCGCGTCAACTCCGCGCCCCTGACGGAGCGTTGGACGGCCGACGCGGACACCTATGTGATCCAGGAGTATCCGAACTCCTCGCCCGGGAGCGACGCAAAGATCAGCGCCGCTCGTTGGTCCAACTGGCACACCAAGGCGTACGTGCGGTTCCGGGTCGACGAGCTGCGCGCCGACCAGCCGGTCGCCTCGGTGCGGGTCGCGTTCACCTTCCAACGCACCAGCAGCCAGCCGAGCGTGACCGAGTTGCGCGCTGTGCCGTCGAACAGCTGGCCCGAGGCCGACACCAGCTACGCCGACCGCCCGCCGACCGGCGACATCGTCGCCACGGCCGGCGACCCGGGTGGCGCGACCACGGTGCAGTTCGACGTCACGAGGCACGTCCGCGCGGCCGGCGACTACTCGTTCGCGGTGGTGAACCGCAGCTCCGACTCGGCGTTCGTGGCGTACGCCCGGGAGCACGGCTCCGACGGGCCGAGGCTGATCGTCGAGTACGGCACGAGCCCGACGGCCAGCCCGACCGCCAGCCCGACAGCCACCGGAGGCCCGTCCCCGACGGGCTCGCCCACTCCGACGCGGACGCCGTCACCGACTGGCAGCCCCACGGCTTCGCCCCGGTTCCTGTGCGGCGCGGCGTTCAAGCCCGAGAGCGACGGCGAGACGTACCAGGACGCCCTGGCCAGGGAGGACAGGCTGCTTGGCGGGCTGGACACCGCGCGCGTCTACTACACCGGCCTTCCGAAACACTGGCCCGGCAAGCTCGACACCGACGGCCGGCCGATGATCGTGTCGTTCAAGCTGAAGCCGGGCGACATCCTTGCCGGCACGCATGACACGCACCTGCGGCGGTGGTTCGCCGAGGCTCCGGTCGCTCGGGACACGTACTGGGTCTACTACCACGAGCCGGAGGACAACATCGCCCGCGGCGAGTTCAGCGCCGCCGACTACCGGGCCGCGTGGCGGCATCTGGCCGCGCTCGCCGACGCGGCCGGCAATCCCCGGCTGCGGGCGACGCTGGTGTTGATGGGCTACTCGGTGGAGGCTCCGTCCAAGCGGAACTGGCGTGACTACTACCCGGGCCGGGACGTGGTCGACGTGCTCGCCTGGGACATCTACAACTACGTCAACGAAGGCGCCGGCGGCTACCGCGACCCGGCGGTGCTCTTCGCCAAGGCGGCGGAGACGACTCACGCCGAAGGGCTGCCGTTCGCGGTGGCCGAGGTCGGCTCGGCGATCGCCGACGGCGACGACGGCTCCGGACGGGCGCGCTGGCTGCGGGACACGCTCACGTACCTGCGGAACCAGCGCGCGGTGTTCGTGTCGTACTTCGACATGTACGTCGACCACAACCACGGCCCGCAGCACTACGAGCTGCGCGACGCCGCGAGCAAGGCGGCGTACCGCGAAGCCTGCACCCCCTGACGGTGATCATGACCTCGGCGGCACGACCCGCCCCCCGCGACGCCGCCGAGGTCATGATCACCCGGGCCGGCGGGCCCGGGAAGGGTGGGCGGTCAGGCGTAGTGCAGCGCCGCCGGGGCGTGCTCCGGGACCGCCGGCTGCCTCGGGGGCACCGGCGTTAGCCGGCGGTACGCCTCACCCAGCGCCGGCCGGGGGTCGTCCTCGCCCTGGTTCGGCCAGCACGACATCGCGCGCTCGGCCTGCGCCGTGATCGTCAGCGACGGGTTCACGCCGAGGTTCGCCGAGATCGCCGCGCCGTCCACGACGTGCAGCCCCGGATGG
>WHSM01000567.1 GCA_009380105.1 Micromonosporaceae bacterium | reverse complement strand
GTCACCGAGATCACCGGCGGCATGCGGGCGCACGAGAAGCGCGAGGTCTGGCGCCTGCTCAGCGCACTACGGGTGGAGGACGTGAACGAGGTGGTCGCCAGGCGCGCCGGGGAGTTCACACGCCAGTTCCGGGCGTCCCACGGCGCGATCGGCCTCGGCGACTACCTCATCGCCGCCACCGCTGACGTGCGTGGGTACGAGCTGGCCACCCTCAACGTGCGGCACTTCCCGATGTTCAAGGGCCTCCGCGCGCCGTTCAGCGTCAGCGCTGCGCGCCCGTCTTGACGAGGACATGACCGTGTGGACGAAACGCGGGATTGGGCTCCTCGTCGGCCTGCTGCGTACGCCGTCATCGTGTTGAAGGTCGGCTGGTGGCCGATCGGCAACGACAGCATCGACGAGTGGTACGCCCGACCCAGCGGAACGGCTGCTCTGATAGCGTTAACGTACTTACGCTAAGTGCGTTAACGTTGTATGGGGGTGTGCGGGTGCTGTCGAAGCCGGCCGACGTGTTCGACCGGGATGCCGAATGGGTGGACCTGGTCGAGTTCGCCACGTCCCGGCTGCCCGGTCTCCGGATCGCTGTCGTCTACGGGCGTCGTCGCCAAGGGAAGTCGTACCTGCTGCGGCGTCTGGCGGACGCGTGCGGCGGGCTCTATCACCTGGCGACTGAGCAAACCGAAACGGTGTCGGTCCGTCGATTCGCCGAGTCGTTGGCGGGCTGGTCCGGCATGCCGCGATCGGCCTTGGCATTCGACGGCTGGGAGGCGGCGCTGACCAGCGCGGCCAGTCTGATGTCGAGCCGCGCGGGCGCCGGTGACGGCGCCCCGCCGCTGCTGGTGCTGGACGAGTTCCCCTACCTCGTGCGTGAGACCCCGGGCCTGCCGTCCATCGTGCAGGCGCTCTACGACTCGATCGGTCCCGGCTCGACGTCGACCCGGGCGCCCTTGCGGCTTGTCCTCTGCGGCTCCGCGATCTCGGTGATGTCCGATCTGTTGTCCGGAACCAAGGCGCTGCGGGGCCGGGGGGCGCTGGAGCTGCGGGTCAAGCCGTTCGGCTTTCGCGACGCACGCTCCTACTGGGGGATCCAGTCCACCCACGTGGCCTTTGTCCACAATGCTCTCGCCGGTGGCACGCCAGGCTACCGGGAGCTGGTCCCTGATCCGAGCGTGCCGGAGGACGCAGGTCTCCTCGGTGGCTGGGTGGCCCGCAACCTGCTGCGCCCGACGGCGCCGCTGTTCGGTGAGGCCAACCGGCTCGTCCATGAGGATCCGCGGATTCGCGATTCCGCCGTGTACGGGTCATTGATGGCGGCGATCGCGGCGGGGGAGAGTTCGCCGGCGAAGATCGGAGGACTGCTGGGGCGTCCATCCAGCTCGTTGACGTACCAGCTCCGCATGCTCGAAAGCGCGGGGTTCATCGAACGCAGGCAGGATCTGCTGGTGGACCGTCGGCCCACCATCACCGTCGCGGACCCTGTGGTGAGGCTGCATCACCTCGTCATCGAGCCGTACCTGGCCGACCTGGAGGCGGGGCGGGCCGCCCAGGTGTGGCAGGAGGTCGCCCACACGGTGGACTCGAAGATCCTCGGCCCGCACTTCGAGGCATTGGCCACCGAATGGGTCACCCGTCATGCCGGGGAGGAGGCGGGTCTCCGTGTCGGCGTGACCGGCCACGCGACCGTGGCGTGCCCCGAGCACAAGGCCAGCCACGAGATCGACATCCTGTCGCTGAAGCGCGGCGCGCGGCCTCGGAGCGCCGGTGCGGGCATCGCCTTCATCGGCGAGGCCAAGCACCGCGAGCGCGCACCCGGCATGGGCCAGCTGAGGCGGCTGGAGCATGTGCGGGACCTGCTCGCCGCGAACGGGCACGACGTGTCCCACGCGGTGCTGGGACTGTTCAGCACGAGCGGCTTCACCAACGAACTCACCACGGCCGCCGCTGATGACGGGTCGATCCAGCTTGCCAGCCTGGAACAGCTCTACGGCGGCAGCACTCCCGACGGCGGGTTGGACCTTCGGGACGAAGCGCTGTCCGAGTGACCGAGTGTCAGAAGGCCGACATCACGTCACCATTCACACCATCGCTGATATGACAAGTAGACAACGACGCGCGAGAGGCAGCTCATGAGCACAACGCACACGCGGTTGGCGAG
>WHSM01000361.1 GCA_009380105.1 Micromonosporaceae bacterium | reverse complement strand
GGCTCTGCTGGGCCGCCCGGTGGCGACGTACGCGAAGCTTCGCCGAGCCCAGCACATCCTGCCGCCGACGGACCTGCTCGGAGACCGCGACCTGCCCGCCGGAGCCAAGCCCCGGCTGAGCCAGTCCGACAAGGCGGTGATTCGTGAGATCAAGGCCGTCATCGCGCAACTCGACGCCGTCACTGACCCGGACCGGAGAGTGGAGATCCAGGGTCAGCTCCGCGACCTGATCGAGCGCCGGCGTCTGCGGGGGAGCGACCCTCAGGCGCTGGCCAAGGGCAGGGCGTTGGCGCGGCATCTGACCGAGCGCGAGGCGGAGGTGCTGCGTCAGCGTGGTGTGCCGGCGCCCGGAAAGCCAGGGCGGTTCCGGCGGCGGTACGACATGTCGTCGTACGACCCGCCGACCATCCAGGGCGGACGCGAGGAGGCGGCGCGGTCCCGCAAGCGGTACGTGGTCTGGGGCGTGGCCACGGCCGGCGCGATGGAGGGCGCGGCGGCGGGGATGTCGCAGTGGTTCTCCAAGATCCCGTTCCTCGGGCCGATCATCGGTGTCGGCGGCCTTGCCCTGGCGGTCGGGTTCGGTCTCGGCCGGCGTTGGTTCGAGCGTCGTGACGCCGGGCTCGCCGCGGGCGACGAAGTCGGGATGCGGGAGTGGCGGGAGCGTGACGCGACGCGCCTGGCGGAGCTGGCGGAGCGCGGCCTGGAGGCTGCGGGGCCGGACGTCGCCGAGTCCGGGGACGCGGCCCGGCGGCTCAGCGAAGAGTTGGGCCGGGTGCGGGGTCGCAAGAAGTTCCTCGCCGAGCGCGCCATGACGACCGCGCGAGAGCCGAAGTCGCGCCAGGCTGCTCCGAAGACCGGACCGGCCGGCTCGCCCGACCGCGCGACGCGCAGGTTCGGCCTGCCAAAGCCGCGGTTCCTCAGGCGGCAGGCGGCGGAGCAGCCCGTCGAGGGCGAGAACCAGGCGGTCGGCGAGAGCCGCGAGGCGGTCCCGGAGCGCGCCAAGCGGCCATGGCGCTGGTACGTCGGCAAGCTCAGTGTGCCCGCGCTGGCGCAGAGCCTGGGAGTGTTCTTCACCGGCTTCGGGCTGCACTTCACCGGCGCCAGCGACATCGCCGGCTTCCCGGTGTGGCTCCTCACTCTCGTGGGCGGCACCGCCGCGCTCTCGTTCACCATCGGTGGCCCGTTGATGGAGCGGGGCTTCGAAGGACGGGCGGAGAAGGCCGCTGCCGAACTCGAGCAGTGGAAGCAGCGCTGGCGGGAGCAGCAGATTCAGGCCCGCCTGGTGCAGCCGTACCAGGAGCAGGGCGCCGCCGCGCAGGAGCAGCTCCGTGGGCTGCGGGAGCGGATGGCGGCGTTCCGTCGCCGCCCCGAGAAGATCACCGGAGCGCTGTCGTCGCAGTCGCCGGAGCGGACCTCGGAGCGGCAGGAGCGGCAGGAGGCGCTGGGTCGCCGCCCGACCGGCGTGATGCGGTTCCGCGCGTACCTGCTGCAGACCTTGGCCGGTGTGGGGATCCCCTGGTTCTCCGGAGCAGCCGCCACCACGCTCATCGCCGGCGACCTCAACCTGGGCACGTTCCTGTTCGTCGGCACCGCTGTGGCCATCGGTCCGTACGCGATGGTGAAGCACTGGAAGGCGCGCCACGAGGCGAAGCTCGCCTGGCGCCGGGAGCAGGCCGAGTTCTCCGAGCAGCTCGACCAGGCTGTCGAGTTGGCCCAGGAGCGGCTCGGCGGTCCACTGGAACAGCTCCGCCAGGTCGCCGAAGGGTTGGAGCGGGACGCGGCCGAGCTGGATCGGCGCGCCGAGGTGTTCGCCACCGAGCGGAAGCTCCGGTCGAAGCCTTCGGGCAAGGTGGAGATCCGCCGACGCAGGCCGGAGGTCTCGGCGGAGCAGTCGGAGCGTCAGCAGACTCGGGCCGAGCGGGGCGAGGTTCGCGAGCGCAAGCACTCCAGTGAGCTGCCGGCCACGCCAGCGGTGTGGCGCGACGTCGTCGGCGCGTTCCTGTCTGGAGGCGTCCACGCCGCGGCGTTGATCGGCATGGCGTACGCGCTCTACCAGGGCGTCCTCGGCACAGGTCCGGTCGATGGGCCCAGCCTGTTCGAATTGGGCGGCGACATCGACAAACCGTGGGAGCGGGCCACGATCGGCGCCTCCGCGGCGTTCCTCGACGCGTTGCTGCCACCCTTGGTGGAGCGCTGGTTCCGGCGACCCAGCGGGGCTCGGGCCCGCGCGGCCAGCTCCGCCGCGGAGGCGCGCGCGAACCAGGCGCACAGCGGGGGGTTCGTCCGCCGCACGGTGGGTTGGCTGACCGGGCGAAAGCCGCGCTTCGGTCGCACCCAGTCCACGCCGGTCGGCATCTGGTCGGAGACTCCGTTGGCGCAGGAGCTCGAAGCCCTGGTCGAGCGGATCGCAGAGCAGCGCCAGCCCGAGCTGGAGCAGGCGCGCCAGGACCTCGACGCGGCGCGGCGACTCATGGACGGCCTGCTGCGGCGCAGTGAGGCGTACGCCGACCTGGAGGTCGCGCACGTCAGCCCGGCGCCCGCGTTGACCGTCAAGCAGGGGGTCCGCGCCAGCCTCGCCGACGCGTTGACCAAGCGCGCCCCCGACGTGGTGCGGCGTGGGCTCCGGCTCGGCGAGACCGGGACCACCGGGAGCCTCACGTCGACCCGGACACTTCACGCGTCCAGTCCGGCCAGCCCGCGCTCCTCGACTCCGACGGGCCCGCGCTCCTCGAGTCCGGCCAGCCCGCCCTCCTCGACGCCGCCGCAGAGCACGCCCCGCACGTCGCAGCCGACCACTCCGCCGACCCCACCGACGACGACGCCGCGCGCGTGGTGGGAGCCGGAGCAGGAGCCGCCGAACCCCACCAAGCGCGAGCTTCGGCTGTGGCGGCGGCGGAACTACCGCAAGGGCTACATCATTTCCCAGCCGGCGCCGGTGGACACGTGGTTCGACTACTTCGTGCTGTTCGACGTGCGCATGGAGACGCCTCCCGCGCCACCGCGGGTGGACCCGCCGCCCGTGGACCCGCCCCCAGTGGACCCACCGCCAGTGGACCCGCCCCCAGTGGACCCACCGCCGGTCGACCCGCCCCCGGTGAAGCCGCCTCCTGCCGAGCCGGCCGTGTACACGGTGCGGCCGGGCGACACCCTGTGGGACATCGCTGAGCGCGAGCTGGGCGACCCGTTCCGCTGGCCGGAGATCTACAAGCTCAACCGCGGCCAACCGCAGTCGACCATGGGCGTCCTGGCAGATCCGGACCTGATCCACCCGGGCTGGGAACTCCGGCTGCCGGACGACGCGTCAGCCCGGCGGCAGCCGACCGCGCCACGACAGCCCGCGACGCCGCAAAGCCCCACGACGCCGCAGCAATCCGCGAGGCCACAGCAGCCGAACCAGCCGGGACAGCAACCCGGACAGACGGGCCAGCCTGGACATCCGACCCAGGCGCCGGAGCCCGAGCTGCGCACCGACCACGTCGGGATGCTAGTGATCGAGACCACCGAGACAGGTGTGCGTTCGGCGCGGTGGCTGCTGAAGGATCCGCAGTGGCGGGTCGCCGAGGGCGTCGCGGCGGGCCTGAGCCTGGCAGAGGCCCCGGTCAAGTTCCAACGCGGCGCCGCGGAGTTGGCGGCCCAGGAGATGGGCCTCGTCCTCCCCAACGAAGAAGAACTCCACACGATGATGTGGGGCGACTAGCCCGACAGGTCCCCGATCAGTGCCTCCTAGTCGATCAACCATCGGGTGCGGTGCTGCTGGCGCGACCCCGGATCGCGCAGCACAGCGTCCATCGCATGATCACCAAGCGCAGCGGCAGCCCGGCCGGCGTGCTGGCCGGGCTACCGTTGCGGGGTGCCGGAGCGGGCATGTGGTTGACGTGCGGCCCGCTCGGCGCGCAGGTGGAGCCGGGACGACGCCGGGTCAGTCGTGGGCCTGCACGCCCACAAACTCGGGGTCGTCCCGCTCCACGTCCAGTGGTTCGCTCGTCAGCCAGACGATCCGCGTCGCCGGCGCGATCCGGCTCATCAGCCGACAGGCCTGCTGGGCGGAGTGCGCGGACATGAACGCGGGCTTCCCGTCGCCCTCTCGGCGGAATAGAAACGCGTCCTCGCCGTCGATCTCCAGGCCCAGCCACGCCACTCGCGGCCCGTCGTCCTCCTCGTTTTCCGGGGGTACGGACAGCGCGAACGGCCGCACGACAGCTACCATGAGACTTCACTCCCAAGCTCCGGGTTGAGTGATTGTGGGAATCCTATAGTTAGCGATAAGCTCACTCTACGCAAGTCCCCACCACGGAGGAGTGACGATGTCGTTGACGTCCAGCCCGATCGTGCGCCGGCAGCGGCTCGGCGCGGAACTGCGCCGGATCCGCAAAGCTCACGGACTGACCCTGGACCAGGTGGCCGAGCGCCTCGGCTGGGCGTCGAACTCGAAGGTGTCCCGGATCGAGAAGGGTCAGAACCGGCCCGATCTCGCCGACATCATGGACATGCT
>WHSM01000214.1 GCA_009380105.1 Micromonosporaceae bacterium | reverse complement strand
GGCTCCTCTCGCCATCAGGTCGACCGCGCGGCCAAAGCTGTGCAGCACAGCCATGCTCCCCACGATGGTGATCTCATCGTGGTAGACCTGGAACGGCGAGAACGTCGCGGTCGCCTCGGCGGCCGCGACCCCGAACACCTGGAACACGCCGCCGCGGCGCACCCGGCGCAGCCCGTCCTCGATGGCGGGGACCGCGCCGGTGCAGTCGATCACCACCTCCCAGCCCTGCGGCCGGCCGAACTCGTCGGCGGAGCGGGCCGCCGCGTCGGCTCCGAGCTTCGCGGCCACGGCGAGCCGGGCGTCGTTGAGGTCGACCACGGAGACGCTCGCGGCGCCGGAATGACGAGCCAGCTGCGCCATCATCAGGCCCATCGTGCCGGCCCCGTACACCAGGTAATGCTCGCCGAGCCGACCTGGCAGCAGATCGAAGCCGTGCACCGCGCAGGACAGCGGCTCGATCAACGCGGCGTGTTCCAGCGACACCTCGTCCGGGAGCAGGTGGCAGTTGGCGACCGGGGCGAGCGCGTACTCGGCGCAGGCCCCGGGGCGGGTCACGCCGATCGCGTTCCACCGCTCGCACAGGTTGCCGCGCCCGATGGAACAGAAATGGCATTCCCCGCAGAACAGCGACGGGTCAACCGCGACCCGGTCCCCCACCGCGACCTCGGTGACGTCGGCGCCGACCGCGACGACCGTGCCGGCGAACTCGTGGCCGGGAATGATCGGGTACGGCGTCGGCGCGAACTCACCGTCCACAATGTGGATGTCGGTGCCGCAGATGCCGACCGCGGCGACCTGCACCACTGCCTCGCGCGGCCCCGGCGCCGGGTCGTCGACCGTGGTGATCGACGCCAGGCCCGGCTGTTCGATGACTGCTGCGCGCATTTACTTCACCGCTCCCAGGGACAGACCGCGCACCAGCCACTTCTGCGCTGCCCAGCCGGCGAGTATCACCGGCAGCGCCGCCATCGTGGAGGCCGCGGAGAGACGGGCCCAGAACAGTCCTTCGCTGGTGATGAAGCCGACCAGGAACACCGGCACGGTCGCCGCCTGGGTGGCCGTCAGGCTCACCGCGAAGAAGAACTCGTTCCAGGCGAAGATGAAACAGATCAGGGACGTCGCCGCGAGGCCCGGGGCGATCATCGGCAGGATGATGCTCCGGATCTCGGTGAACAGCCCGGCGCCGTCCATTCGGGACGCTTCCAGCACCTCTTTCGGCAGTTCGAGCAAGAACGAGCGGATCATCCACACCGCGATCGGCAGGTTCATCGCCGTGTACATGAGCGCGAGGAACGTGACGTTGTCCAGCATTCCGACGTTCTTCGCGATCAGGTACAGCGGCAGGATGATCGCGACCGCCGGCATCATGCGGGTGGAGATGAAGAAGAACAGCGAGTCCCGCCATCTCGGGATCCGCGCCAGAGACAGCGCGTACGCCGCCGGTGTCGCCAGCGCGATCACGAAGATCGTCGACATCACGGAGGCGGTCAACGAGTTGATGAAGTACGGCGCGAAGTTCCGCTCCAGGATCGCCGCGTACTGCTCGAAGGTCGGCGTGAACACGAACGTCGGCGGGTCGGTGGACGCCTGAGCCTCCTGCTTGAAGCCGGTCAGGAACATCCACAGCACCGGGAAGAAGAACACGATGCCGACGACCCAGGCGAGGACGCCGATCCCGACGTCACCGGGCCGGACGTGCCGAATCCGGCGCCGCCGGGCCTGGCGCCGGGCAGCCGGCGGGGTCGCCGCGGGCGGAGAGGCGGTCAGAGTGCTCACGGTCGCCTCACTCCTCTCGGAACAGGTTGGAGATCACCCGCAGCGCGAACGTGGCGATCACGATCGTCGCCACCACCACGATCACGCCCGCGGCGGCGGCCTCGCCGACGTCGAAGGCGCGGAACGCCTGCTGGTAGATGAAGTACGGCAGGTTCGTGGTGGCCTGCCCGGGTCCGCCCTGGGTGATCATGAAGATGGCGTCGAAGGTCTGCACGATGAAGATCGATCCGAGCAGGATCCCGAGCTCGATGAACTGGCGCAGATGCGGCAACGTGATCCGGACGAACGTGGCCCACGCGCCGGCGCCATCCACCTTCGCGGCCTCCAGCACCTCGGGCGACTGGCTCTGCAGCCCGGCGAGCACGATCAGCATCATGAACGGGGTCCACTGCCAGGTCAGCACCAGGATGATCGCGATCATGGGATGTTCGCTGACCCAGTCCGTGCCCCCGAACCCGAACGGCGCCAGCGCCCAGTTCAGCAGCCCGAACACCGGGTTGTAGATCGACGTCTTCCACAGCAGCGCGGCCGCGGCCGGCATCACCAGGAACGGCGTGATCAGCAGCGTGCGCACGACGCTGCGCCCGAGGAACTTCCGGTCCAGCAACACGGCGCAGGCGAGGCCGAGCAGCATCGAGAGCATCACCGCGCTCGCGGTCAGGACGACGGTGTTGAGCACCGCGTTGCGGAACAACTCGTCGCCGAAGACCTTGCCGAAGTTGGCGAGCCCGACGAACCGCGCGGCGCCGGGTCGCAGCAGATTCTGCGAGTGGACGCTGTAGTAGAGCGTCAGCAGGAACGGCAGTTGCGTCAACACGATCGCGACCACCAGCGCCGGCAGCAACGGCCCGCGCCGCTTCCACCGCTCCCCGCGGGTCACCTGCTTCGGCGCAGGCCGGCGCCGCGGCGCCGGCAAAGCCTCTACAACCATCCAGCTCACCCCCTCAAGGCGCCTCCCCGATCGCGGTGATCATGACCGCGGCAGCAGCGCACGCAGCGTGTCGTGCCGCTAAGGTCATGATCACCGCGATCGGGAGAGAACGCCTCATTTCTGGTAATCGCCCTCTTTGGCGGTGGCCTCGGCGTATCGCTGGGCCTTGGTGAGCGCTTCGTCCACCGTTTGCCGTCCGGCGATGGCCGCCGATATCTCCTGCGACACCTTGGTGCCGAGGTCCTGGAACTCGGGGATCGCGACGTACTGCACCCCGACCCAGGGCTGCGGGTGCATGCCGGGTTGCTTGACGTTGACGTTCTCGATGGACTCCAGTGTCGGCCCGGCGAACGCCCCGGCGGCCTTCTGGTACTCCGGCAGGTCGTAGGTGGACTGCCGGGCGCCGGGCGGCACCCGGGACCAGCCGAGCTTCTCGCCGACCAGCTTGTGGTACTTCTTCGACGTCGCCCAGGAGACGAACTCCCACGCCGCGTCCTGCTTCTTCGAGGTCTCGGGGATCGCGAGCGACCATGCCCACAGCCACCCGGAGTTCTCGGTCTTCGCCACCGGCGCGGGGACGTACCCCATCTTCCCGGCGACCTTGCTGGTCTTCGGGTCCTCCAGCAGGCTGGCCGCCACTGTGGCGTCGTACCACATCGCGGCGTTGCCCTGGCCGGTCGCGGTGAGGCACTCGGAGAAGCCGGCGTTCGGGGCGCCGGGCTCGCCGTAGTCACGCACCAGGTCGACGTAGAACTGCACGGCTTGCTTCGTCTCGGGCGAGGTGAGCTTGGCGTTCCAGTTCTCGTCGTACCACTGACCGCCGTGGGTGAGGATGACGGTGTTCAGCGGCGCGAGCACCTCGCCCCAGCCGGGCAGGCCACGCAGGCAGATCCCGGAGAGCTTGTGCTTCGGATCGTGCAGCTTCTTCGCGAAGCCGGCGACCTGCTCCCAGGTCGGCTTCTCCGGCATCGTGAGACCTGCCTTGTCGAACAGGTCCTTGCGGTACATCAGGAACGACGACTCGCCGTAGAACGGCACCGCGTAGAGGTTGTCCTGGTACGACAGCGCCTCCCGCACCGGGGTGAGCAGGTCGCCGACGTCGTAGTCGCCTTTGCTCGCGCGGTCGTCGAGGTTGGCGAGCCAGCCGTTCTTCGCCCAGATCGGCGTCTCGTACGTGCCGATGGTGACGATGTCGTACTGGCCGCCTTTGGTGGCGATGTCCTGCGTGACCCGGTCGCGCAGCTCGTTCTCGGGCAGGGTCACGAAGCGCACCTTGGTGTCCGGGTGGTCCTTTTCGAACTCCCTGGTGAGCTTCTCGATGTCCTCCATCTGCGGGTTCGCGACGGTGGCGATGGTGACGGCGCCGGCGTCGCCACCCCCGCCACCCCCGGCTCCGGCGCAGGCTGTGGTGAACGAGAGCACGGCGACAGCGGCGACGGCAGCGGCGCGCGTCGTCGGGCGCCATCGAGACCTGATTGCCATGGCTGACCCCCTCAGGGCTTGGTTCCTCGGCGTGCGGGTGTGCGTGATGGTCTTGAGCCCCGGTACTCGCTCATATGAGCAAGGCTCAATGACATCTGAGCGACCAGCTGCCCGCGATTCAAACTCGCCAGGCGCCGCTGGTCAAGACTTTGTGCAACAATGAGCCACGTTCCGCTCAAATGAGCGGCACAAGCAGACGCCACAAGAGCAGGCCTCGAACGAGCAGCTGAGGATGGCCCATGACTGTGCGGGATGCCGGGCTGCGTCCGGCCGAGCTGCTGCGCGCGGCCGCCATCGCGCGCCGCCACTACCTCGACGGCGTCTCGAAGGTGGACATCGCCGAAGAGTTCGGCATCAGCAGGTTCAAGGTCGCGCGGCTGCTCGACGAGGCGCGTGCCGCCGGCCTGGTGCGCATCGACATCGCGGTGCCCGCCGAGATCGACGCCGACCTGTCCGAACGGCTGCGCGGCGCGTACGGTCTGCGGGAAGCGATCGTCGTCGCCGCCGACTCCACGGAGGACGGAATGCGCCGGCAACTCGGCCGCCTCGCCGCCGGATACCTCGCCGAGGTGACCGAGGAAGGCGACGTGGTGGGCCTGGCCTGCTCGCGCACGCTGCACGCGATGACGCTCGCCCTGACCGAGCTGCCGCAGATCACCGTCGTGCAGCTCACGGGGGTGCACCCCGGAGGCGTGGAGGAGAACTCTGTGGAGCTGGTGCGGCGCGTGGCGAGCCTCGCCAGCGGCCCCGCGTACCCGATCTACGCCCCGCTGGTGGTCTCCGACGCCTCGACCGCCCGGGCCCTGCGGGAACAACCGCAGGTCGCGCAGGCCGTCAAGCGCTACCGGGACCTCACCAGGGCCGTGGTCGCGATCGGCTCCTGGGATCCGGCCATGTCGCTGGTGCGTGACTCGCTTCCGGCCTCTGAGGGCGAACGGCTGCGACGCCGTGGGGTACGCGCGGAGGTGTGCGCCCGGCTGCTGGACGACGCCGGCAACCCGGTCTCCGACCTCGCCGACCGGGTCATCGCGATCAGCGTCGAGCAGCTGCGCCAGGTGCCCGAGGTGATCGCGGTGGCCGGGGGCGCGCAGAAGTCCGAGGCGATCCGGGCCGCGCTGCGCGGCGGCTTCATCACCTCGCTCGTCACCGACGCCAGCGCGGCCCAGGCGCTGCTGCCGGAGACATCCGAACCCGAGAAGGGGTCCCATGCCTGACCTTGGCGCCGAGGAGGCCATCTGATGACCCTGGTCGCGGGCATCGACAGCTCCACCCAGTCCTGCAAAGTCGTGGTGTGCGACACCGACACCGGAGCGGTGGTGCGGCAGGCCCGCGCCCCGCACCCCGACACCACGGAGGTCGATCCGGGGGTCTGGTGGGACGCCTGGCAGGAGGCCAGCAGCGGCCTGCTCGACGGTGTGCGGGCGCTCGCCGTGGCCGGCCAGCAGCACGGCATGGTGACTCTGGACGACGCCGGCGACGTGGTGCGACCCGCTCTGCTCTGGAACGACACCCGGTCCGCGCACGCGGCCAGCGACCTGGTCGCCGAGCTCGGCGGGGCGGACGCGTGGGCGAAGGCGGTCGGCAGCGTGCCGGTGGCGAGCTTCACCGTGACCAAGCTGCGCTGGCTGGCCTCGCACGAGCCCGCGCTCGCGGACCGGGTCGAGCGGGTGCTGCTGCCCCACGACTGGCTCACCTGGCGGCTGCTGGGCGGCGACGCCGCCGAGCCCGTGACCGACCGCGGCGACGCCTCCGGCACCGGCTACTGGTCGCCGTCCTCGGGCGAGTACCGCGACGATCTGCTGCGCCGGGCTTTCGGCCGCCAGATCGGGCTGCCCCGGGTCGCCGGCCCCGCGGAGACCGTCGGGCAGACCAGCGACGGCATCCTGGTCGGCCCCGGCACCGGCGACAACATGGGCGCCGCGCTCGGGCTCGGGGCGCGCGACGGCGACGTGGTGGTCTCGCTCGGCACCAGCGGCACCGTCTTCGCGGTGCACCCCGACGCGGTGGCCGACCCGAGCGGAGCCGTCGCCGGCTTCGCCGACGCCACCGGCCGCTACCTGCCGCTGGTCTGCACCCTGAACGCGGCGCGCGTGCTCAGCGCCGCGGCCGGCATGCTCGGCGCCGACCTCGCCAGCCTGGACCGGCTCGCGCTCGCCGCCGAGCCCGGCGCCGGCGGGCTGGTGCTGCTGCCGTACCTCGACGGCGAGCGCACGCCCAACCTGCCCGACGTCGCCGGCTCGCTGCACGGGCTGCGACGGGCCAACATGACGCCCGAGAACTTCGCCCGGGCCGCCGTCGAGGGCATGCTCTGCGGGCTGGCTGACGGTCTCGACGCGCTTCGCGACGTGGGGGTACGGGTGCGCCGGATCCTCCTGGTCGGAGGGGGCGCCCGCTCGGAGGCCGTCCAGGCCGCCGCGCCCGTGATCCTCGGCGCCCCCGTCACGGTCCCCGGCCCCGGCGAGTACGTCGCGCTCGGCGCCGCGCGCCAGGCCGCCTGGGTGCTGGCCGGGACCGCCGAGCCACCGGAGTGGACGGTGGACGCCGCCTCGGCCCTCGACGCCGCCGACGCCGCTGCCGCGGACACTGGCGTCGCTGACACCGGCGCCGGCGAGGCCGTCCGGAGCCGCTACACCGAGGCGCGCCGCGCTGCCCACGGCTGAGCTCATAGCTCGCCTCCGCGCTCGTTCCGCTCCTCGCTTCGCTGCGATGCTCGCTCGCTGTCGGCTCGCGTGCTCATGATCATTCACCCGGCCGCACAATCGGCTTCACGGACTTCGGGTCCCGCGCCCCGCTGGTGAGCGCGGCTTCGACCTCGGCGAGCGGATGCCGGCTGGTGACGAGGCGATCCAGGTCGACCCGCCCGGAGGTGGCGAGCGCGATCGCGGCGGGCCAGGTGTTGGCGTAACGGAAGGTTCCGGTCAGCTCAATCTCGTGCTCCTGCAGGTGGGCCAGTGGCAGCGGGATCTCGTCGCCGCCCATGCCCACCAGCACCGCTCGCCCAGCGCGGGCGACCGTCCGGATCGCGGCGCCGATCGCGACCGGGTGACCGGAGCACTCCAGCAGCACGTCCGGCTCGAACCTGGCCTCGGCGAGAGGACGTGCGCTCACGTCGAGCACATTGGTGCAGCCGAGCTCGGCGGCGAGCCGGAGGCGGGTCGGGTTCACGTCAGCGGCGACCACCTCGGCGGCCCCGTACGCCAGCGCGGTCTGCGCGGCGACCAGCCCGATCGGGCCGGCGCCGTTGACGAGCACCCGGTCTCCGGGGCCGACCCGCGCCTTGCGGCACGCCCAGACCCCGACCGAGAGCGGCTCCAGCAGCGCGGCCGCGTCGTCGGAGAGGCTGTCCGGCACGGGGTGCGCGAACTGCTCGTGCAGCACGACGTGCTCGCTGAAGGCGCCGTCGATCGGCGGCGTGGCGAAGAACCGCACGTCCGGGCAGAGGTTGTAGCGGCCGGCGCGGCACTGCTC
>WHSM01000171.1 GCA_009380105.1 Micromonosporaceae bacterium | reverse complement strand
GCGCAGGCGGAGACGAAGACCCTCGCGTTGGGCGAGGTGCGGTCGGTGCTGTGGCGGATCGCGTTGACCGTGGCTGTGTTCGAACTGGTCACGGCGGCGGCGTTGTCGGCCCGGTTCTGGCTGGGGCACGGCATGGACGCGGGCAGTGCGGTCTGGCACGGGGTCTTCCACTCGGTCAGCGCCTTCAACAACGCGGGCTTCTCAGTCAACACCGACAACTTGATGGCGTACGTGTCCGATCCGTGGGTCAACGTGCCGGTGACGCTCGCGGTGATCTTCGGCGGGCTGGGCTTCCCGGTGCTGCTGGAACTGCGTCGGCGGCTGACCGAGCCGCGCCGTTGGAGCACCCACACCACGATCACCGTGTGGGGCACGGCGGCGCTGCTGTTGCTGGGCATGCTTGCCCTGTTGGCGATGGAGTGGGGCAACCCGAACACACTCGGGCCGCTCGGCTCCTCGGACAAGGTGATGGCGTCGTTCTTCCAGAGCATGACCGCGCGCACCGCCGGGTTCAACACGATCGACACCGGGGCGCTGCAGCCGGGGACGCTGGCGGTGCTCGACGGGTTGATGTTCATCGGGGGCGGCAGCGCCGGCACCGCCGGGGGGATCAAGGTGACGACGTTCTTCCTGCTCGGCTTCGTCATCTGGGCCGAGTTGCTCGGCGAGCCCGACGTCAACGTGCACACCCGGCGGCTCGGGCCCGGTCCTCAGCGCCAGGCGCTGAGCGTGGCGCTCCTCGGGGTCGCCTGCGTCGCGCTCGGGACCCTGGCCCTGCTGGTTCTCACCGACCACAGCCTGGACCAGGTCCTGTTCGAGGCGGTGTCGGCGTTCGCCACCGTGGGCTTGTCCACCGGCATCACCGCCAGCCTCGATGAGGCCGCCCAGCTCGTGCTCATCACGTTGATGTTCGTGGGCCGCGTCGGACCCATGACCGTTGGCGCCGCCCTCGCGCTGCGGTCCCGGCGCAGGCTGTACCGACTGCCCGAAGGCCGACCCATCGTCGGATAGGCCCCGAACCCGATCCACGACGGGGACCACCAGGCTGGGCTGTCGGCGCGGCGTATAACTAGACCGTGAGCAGAGGTGTCGAGCGACCACGGATGTGGGCGGGCCTGGTGGTCGCTGTCGGCGGTGTGGCGGTGCTGGTGGCGCTGCTCGTGCCGCTGCGGGACCAGGTGTCCCTGGCCAAGGTCGTGCTGCTGTTCCTGGTGCCGGTTGTCGCCGCCGCGGCGATCGGCGGGCTGTGGCCCTCGCTCGTCGCCGTGGTCGCCGCGGATCTGGCCGTGAACTTCTTCTTCATGCCCACCTACCACACCTTCGTGGTGGAGAGCACCGAGCACCTGATCGTGCTCGTCGTGTACGTCCTGGTCGCCGCCGCCGTCAGCGCCGGGGTCGACATCGCGGCGAGGCAACGCGCCACCGCGGCGCGCCGCGACGCCGAGGCGGCGCTGCTCGCCCGAGCCAGCGCGGAGCCGGTCGCCGAACAGTCCCTGATCCGTTTGCTCGGCCAGGTCCAGCACGCCGTCGGCGTGGGCGCGGTCGCGCTGCTCGAACGCTCAGGCGACGGCGAACGCGTCGTCGCCATCGTGGGCGAGCCCTCGGACAACGAGCCGGTCATCGCCGCCCGCGCAGGCGACGGGCTGCGCCTCGTCGCATGGGGACGGCCGCTGGCCGCCGAGGATCAGCGAGTTCTCACCCGGATGGCCACCGCCGCCGCCCGCACCCTGGAGACCCAACGCCTCGCCGAGGTGGCGGCCCACGCCGAAGACCTCGCAGAGATCGACCGGTTGCGCTCCGCGCTGCTCGCGGCGGTCGGGCATGACCTTCGCACCCCGCTGACCGGGATCAAGGCGGCCGTCTCCACCCTGCGCCAGCCAGATCTGCGGCTGTCGCCGTCAGACCGCAGAGAGCTACTGGCCGGCATCGAGGAGTCGAGCGACCGGCTCGACGCGCTGGTGGAGAACCTGCTGTCGATGAGTCGTCTGCAAGCCGGCGTGCTCAGCGTCCAGGCGCGTCCTGTGCCACTCGACGCGGTGGTCGCCCAGGCGCTGCTCCACTCCCACACCCCAGCTGTGGTCGACGTGCCCGACGACCTTCCCGCGGTGCACGCCGACCCCGGACTGCTGGAACGCGTGCTCGCCAACCTCATCGCCAACGCCGCAGCCGCCGCCCCGGCCGGTCAACCCGTCGAACTGCGCAGCAGGATGGACGGCGACCGGGTGCTCCTGGATGTCGTCGACCACGGGCCCGGCGTGGCCGCCGACGACCGCGAACGCATCTTCGAGCCGTTCCAACGCCTTCACGACCGCACCACCACCGACGGGCTCGGCCTCGGCCTGGCCATCGCCCGCGGCTTCAGCCAAGCCATGAACAGCGCCATCACGCCCTCCGAGACCCCAGGCGGTGGGCTCACCATGACCATCGACATGCCCACCGCGGCGCGACAGCACCAGGACGCGCTGTGACCAGAGTCCTCATCATCGAAGACGACACCCAACTGCTGAAAGCGCTGCGGATCAACCTCTCCGCCCGCGGCTACCAGGTCCTCACCGCTGCCGACGGCGCCACCGCCCTCGCCACCGCCAGTCGCAACCCACCGGACCTCGCCGTGATCGACCTGGGGCTGCCCGACATGCACGGCGTCGCCATCGTGGAAGGGCTTCGCGGCTGGTCCACCGCGCCCATCATCGTGCTCTCCGCGCGCCACGCCGAGGCCGACAAGGTCGACGCGCTCGACGCCGGGGCCGACGACTACATCACCAAACCCTTCGGCATGGACGAGCTGCTCGCCCGGATCCGCGCCACGCTACGCCGCAGCGCGCCACCCACCGGCGTCCCGACAGTCCACACCGAGTCGTTCACCATCGACCTCGCCGCCAAACGCGCCACCACTTCCGCGGGGGACGTGCGCCTCACCCCGACCGAATGGCACCTGCTCGAAGTCCTCGTTCGTCACCCCGACAGACTCATCACGCAGAAAGACCTGCTCCGCGAGGTGTGGGGACCCGCGTACGACACCGAGACCAACTACCTCCGTGTGCACCTGGCCAACCTCCGCCGCAAACTTGAGCGCAACCCCTCCCAACCCCGCCACCTCGTCACCGAACCAGGCATCGGCTACCGCTTCACTCCGTGAGCCCCGGGCGTACACTCGGTCCATGACTCGTCCCATCGCCTTCACCGAGCGTCTGATGCTGGGTGGCCGCGCTCCGGCGACGGGTCACCGCGCGTTGCACGGCCACGGCTAGCGATCCACGAGTCTCAGGGGCAGTTCCGCCCCCCGTGTTCCTTCTTCTGAACCTCCGGCAGATTCTCCTGCCGGCCTGAGCCGGTCGTGTCCGGCTCCCCGTCAACTATTCGCCCGTTCCGCGTCGTTTCCGCGGCCGCCGGTCCTGCCGGTGGCCGCCGACTCGTGATGGCCGCGCACCGGGCCGAGCGCCCTTCGAAAGGATCATCGTGAGGTTGAGCGACCTGTTGGCCGGAGTCGAGCACCGGTTCGTCCACGGCGACACCAGCACGCGGATCACCGCGGGGGCGTGCTTCGACGTCGACCGGGTGACCCCCGGCGCCCTGTTCGTCGCGGTGCCCGGCCACCGTGAAGGCGGCGCCGCCTTCGTCGGGCCTGCCCTCGCTCGGGGCGCGGCGGCCGTGCTCGTCGACGGCGGAGCGCCGGACGTGCTGTCGCCGGCGTGGGCGTCGGTGTGGGCGTCGGCCCCGGACGCGTGCGTGGTGCACGTGGCGGACACCCGCGTGGCGGCCGCCGTCGTCGCGTCCCGCTACCACGGCGAGCCTGGCCGGCAGATGGACATGATCGCCATCACCGGCACCAACGGGAAGACGTCGGTGTCGTACATGGTCGAGTCGGTGTTGCGGATCTCCGAGGGCGCCAAGGCGGGCGTCATCGGCACGTCCGGCAGCCGGGTCGGCGACGACGTGATTCCGATGCCGCCGTCGGCGTTGACCACCCCGGAGTCTCCAGACCTTCAGTACCTGTTGGGACGCATGCGCGACCGCGGGGTCAGCAGCGTGGTGTTGGAGGCCACGTCGATGGGCCTGCTCACGCACCGGGTGGATCGGACGTTCATCGACGTCGGGGTCTTCACGAACCTCACACAAGACCATCTCGACGATCACGGGACGATGGGCAACTACCGGGACGCCAAACTGCGACTGTTCCAGGGCCTGTGCCGGCGCGCGGTG
Source organism: Micromonosporaceae bacterium (assembly GCA_009380105.1). Taxonomy (GTDB): domain Bacteria; phylum Actinomycetota; class Actinomycetes; order Mycobacteriales; family Micromonosporaceae; genus WHSM01. The sequence goes on along the minus strand of WHSM01000171.1, from coordinate 4,793 downwards.
GTCAACGCCGACGATCCGGTGAGCGCCGTGATCCACGAGTTGATGCCCGGGGCGGTCACCACGTACGGCCTCGACGCCCAGGCGGACTACCGGGCTGCCGACCTCGTGGTGGACGCCTCCGGCACCCGCTTCACCCTGCACCACGACGGCCGCGCGTACCCGGCGGCCATTCCCGTGCCGGGCCGGTTCTCGGCGGCCAACGCGCTGGCCGCCGTCGCGGCCTGCCACCTGCTGGGGCACGATCTGGAAGGGTTGATCGCCGCGCTCGGTCAGATGCCGCAGATCCCCGGCCGGTTCGAACGCTTCCAGACGCCGCGCGGCACGTCCGTGATCGTCGACTACGCGCACTCTCCGGACTCCCTGGACAAGGTGCTCACCGCCATCCGGGGCTTCGTCGCGGGCCGCGTGATCACCGTCTTCGGCTGCGGCGGAGACCGCGACGCCACCAAACGATTCGACATGGGACAGATCGCCGGAAAGCACTCCGACCTGTGCGTGCTCACCTCGGACAACCCCCGCACCGAAGACCCCGAGGCGATCCTGGATCAGATCACCCTGGGCGTGGTGACGGGGGGCACGCCGTTCGAACGGCGTCCCGACCGCCGGCAGGCCATCGCCTACGCCCTGTCGACCGCCGGACCCGACGACATCGTCCTGGTCGCCGGGAAAGGCAGCGAGCCGTACCAGGTCGTGGGCGAGACGCTGTTCCCCTTCAGCGACATGGCGACGGCCCGCGAGCTCGCCGCGTCCTGACCGCAGCCGCAGGCGTGTCGATCGCGCCGCCGCGCTCGGACAGGCGGCGGCGCCGGGAAAGGCGGCGGCGCTGCGCGTCCGGTTAGCGGTACACTGCTGGTCATGACGGGCACCATCGCGGCGTACCCGCTGCTCCTTACCTAGCCGTGCTGCCGCCAGCGGCGACAGTACGGCAACCCCTCCTGTGCGAGGGGTTTTTTCATGCCCCGCGCGTCCCACGCCAGCCCACAGCAGCCCGCACGAGCCATGAAAGACAGTGACGAGATGAGCGAGACAGCGCAGACCCAGACCGACGCCGCGACGCCGGCCGACGACGTGCCCCCGCACCGGTACACCGCCGCGCTGGCCGGCCGGATCGAGAGCTGCTGGCAGGACTGGTGGACCGAACACGGCACGTTCCACGCGCCGAACCCGGTCGGCCCGCTCGCCGAGGCCGACGGCAGCCCGGGCGCAGAGCTGGCCAAGCGCCCCAAGCTGTACGCGATGGACATGTTCCCGTACCCGTCCGGGGCGGGGCTGCACGTCGGCCACCCGCTGGGCTACATCGCCACCGACTGCTACACCCGGTTCAAGCGGATGGCCGGCTTCAACGTGCTGCACCCGATGGGCTTCGACGCGTTCGGGCTGCCGGCAGAGCAGTACGCGGTGCACACCGGCCAGCACCCCCGGAAGACCACCGAGGAGAACATCACCCGCTACCGGGCGCAGCTGCGCCGGCTGGGTCTGGCCTACGACGACCGCCGCAGCTTCGCCACCATCGACCCGGACTACTACCGCTGGACCCAGTGGATCTTCCTGCAGATTTTCAATTCGTGGTACGACTCCGAGCAGCGCAAGGCGCGTCCGATCGCGGAGCTGGAGGCGGAGTACGCATCCGGCGCGCGGCCTGTGCCCGACGGCCGCGCCTGGGACCAGCTGACCCGGGTCGAGCAGCGGGAGATCGTCGACGGGCATCGGCTGGCGTACGCCGCCGAGGTGCCGGTGAACTGGTGCCCCGGCCTGGGCACGGTGCTGGCCAACGAGGAGGTCACGCCTGACGGGCGCTCCGAGCGCGGCAACTTCCCGGTGTTCCGCAAGAGCCTGAAGCAGTGGATGATGCGGATCACCGCGTACGCCGACCGGCTGGCCGACGACCTGGACGGCCTGGACTGGCCGGAGCCGGTGCGGATCATGCAGCGCAACTGGATCGGCCGCTCCGAGGGCGCGTCCATCGACTTTCCGACCGACGCCGGCTCGATCCGCGTGTTCACGACCCGGCCGGACACCGTCTTCGGGGCCACGTACCTGGTGCTGGCCCCGGAGCACCCGCTGGTGGACTCGCTGACCGGCCAGGCGTGGCCGGCCGACACCCCGCTGACCTGGACCGGCGGCCACGCGTCGCCGGGGGAGGCGGTCGCGGCGTACCGGCTGCAGGCGTCGATGGCCTCCGAGGCCGAGCGCACGTCTGAGTCCCGGGAGAAGAGCGGCGTCTTTGTCGGGGCGCACGCTGTCAACCCGGTCAACGGCGCCAAGATCCCGGTGTTCATCGCCGACTACGTGCTGGCGGGGTACGGCACGGGCGCGATCATGGCGGTGCCGGGCCAGGACGAGCGGGACTGGGAGTTCGCCGAGGTCTTCGACCTGCCGATCGTCCGCACGGTGCGGCCGCCGGACGGCTTCGACGGCAAGGCGTACACCGGCGAAGGTCCGGCCATCAACTCCTGGGCCGAGGGCGTGAGCCTGGACGGCCTGCGCGTGGCCGACGCCAAGCGGACGATCATCGACTGGCTGGCGGCCAACGGGCACGGCGAAGGCGCGGTGACGTACCGGCTGCGGGATTGGCTGTTCTCCCGGCAGCGCTACTGGGGCGAGCCGTTCCCGATCGTGTTCGACGAGACCGGCCTGCCCGTGGCGGTGCCCGAGGACATGCTGCCGGTCGAGCTGCCCGAGGTCGACGACTTCTCCCCGAAGACCTACGACCCGGACGACGAGCACACCGAGCCGGAGCCGCCGCTGGGGCGCGCCTCCGAATGGGTCGAGGTGACCCTGGACCTGGGCGACGGCCCGAAGAAGTACCGGCGCGAGACCAACACTATGCCCAACTGGGCCGGCTCCTGCTGGTATGAGCTGCGCTACCTGGATCCGACCAACTCCGACGAGGTGGTCTCCGCCGAGAACGAGCGGTACTGGATGGGCCCGCAGTCCGAGGGCGACCCTGGCGGCGTGGACCTGTACGTCGGCGGGGTCGAGCACGCGGTGCTGCACCTGCTGTACGCGCGGTTCTGGCATAAGGTGCTGCACGACCTGGGCCACATCAGCTCGTCGGAGCCGTTCCGGAAGCTGATCAACCAGGGCATGATCCAGGCGTACGTGTTCCGCGACTCCCGGGGCTTCCCGGCGCCGGCCGCCGAGGTGGTCGAGCAGGACGGCGGCTACACCTGGCAGGGCGAGCCGGTGACCCGCGAGTTGGGCAAGATCGGCAAGTCGCTGAAGAACGTGGTGACCCCGGACGCCATGTGCGCCGAGTACGGCGCCGACACCTTCCGGGTGTACGAGATGTCGATGGGCCCGCTGGAGGTGTCCCGTCCGTGGGAGACCCGCGCGGTCGTCGGCTCGTACCGGTTCCTGCAGCGGGTGTGGCGCAACGTGGTGGACGAGCGGACCGGCGAGTGCGGGGTCGTCGACGCGCCCGCGGACGAGGAGACGCTGCGGCTGCTGCACCGGGTGATCGACGCGGTGCGCGGGGACATGGACTCGCTGCGGCACAACACCGCGATCGCGAAGCTGATCGAGCTGAACAACCGGCTGACGCAGCTGCCCGATGTGCCACGCGAGGCCGCCGAGCCGCTGGTGCTGATGCTGTCGCCGTTCGCGCCGCACGTCGCCGAGGAGCTGTGGCGACGGCTGGGCCACTCCGACACCCTGGCGTACGAGCCGTACCCGGTCGCCGACCCGGAGCTGCTGAAGGGCGACACCGTGGTCTACCCGGTGCAGATCAACGGGAAGGTGCGGGGCCGGATCGAGGTGGCCGCCGACGCGGACAACGACACAGTGCAGGCGGCGGCGCTGGCCGACGAGAAGGTCGCCGAGTTCGTCGGGGGCCGCAACCCTCGCAAGGTGATCGTGGTGCCCGGCCGCATGGTCAGCATCGTGCTGTGAGTCCCGGCAGGGAGGTGGGGACCGTGGACGTCTGGTACAACCCTTCGTGTTCCAAGTGCCGTGCTGCGGCGCAGCGGCTCGACGTCGCCGGAGTCGGATACCGGCTGCGGCGGTATCTGGACCAGCCGCCGACCGCCGCCGAGCTGGACGACGTGCTGCAGCGACTCGGTCAGCAGCCGTGGGAGATCGCGCGTCTGGGTGAGCCGGTCGCCAAGGAGCTCGGTCTCCATCACTGGCCCCGCGACGAGGGGAGCCGGCAGCGCTGGATCGACGCGATGGTCGACCACCCGAAGCTGATCCAGCGCCCGATCCTGCTGCTGGACGACGGGCGGGCGCTGGTCGGCCGTACCCCCGAGGCGCTGGACGAGGCGGTCAAGGGCTCAGCCTGACGGGTTGTCGCACCGGGCCGGTGTGCCGGGCTCTCGCCATCGGGGCGGAGCCCGGCTCTGTTCCTTAGTGGACCCGTTTCGGGAGCCACGCCGGGCGCGTCTGGCGAAGCAGGTCCAGTGTCCGCGGGGCTGGCAGCGCCCGGGGCCCACTTTGCCCCACCACGGGTCCCGGGCACGCCGTGTGGCCTGGATTTTGCGGCTTCTGTCCAGGTCTCACGACAGCCCTGAAAGCTGTCGGGAAGCTGACGGCTCGTTTCCGCCCCACCCCGCTCCACCCACGCTGACCTGCAACTTTGTAGCCGAGAGCACCCGTACGAGGGACTGATTCTCGTTGACGGTGGGGGAAAGTGGAGTACAGTGGGGCGCAATGGCGGAGCGGGGGGCGCTCTGCCGGCCCAAGGCACAGATCCGCGGGGCTGCAAGGGGGGTGGGCCGATGTTTCTCGGCACCCATACCCCGCGCCTGGACGACAAGGGCCGGCTGATCCTTCCGGCGAAATTCCGGGATGAGCTT
>WHSM01000082.1 GCA_009380105.1 Micromonosporaceae bacterium | reverse complement strand
GCGCCGGCTCCTGGCAGCAGCGCGCCACCAGCGCTTTGATCTCCTGCTCCAGGCCGAACTCCCGCAGGCACGGCGAGCACTCGTCGAGGTGTTGCCGGATCTTGTCCCGGCGCTCCGTGTCGCACTCCAGGTCCAGGTACAGGTAGACCTCCTGGAGCACTTCTCGGCAGTCGGTCTCGTGGGGGTCGCCGCAGCTCACCGGGTCACACCTCCTGCCCTGCGGGTTGGTCGACCGAGCGCGTGAGGCCCCGGTCCGCGGCGTAGTGCTCAAGCATCTGTCGCAGGTTGCGCCGACCGCGGTGCAGTCGCGACATCACAGTGCCGATTGGCGTGTCCATGATCTCTGCGATCTCCTTGTACGAGAAGCCCTCCACGTCCGCGAGGTACACCGCGATCCGGAACTCCTCCGGCAACGACTGCAGGGCGTCCTTCACGTCGGAGTCCGGCAGCCGGTCCAGCGCCTCGGCCTCCGCGGACCGCAGGCCCCTGGACGTGTGCGACTCCGCTTCGGCGAGCTGCCAGTCGGTGATCTCTTCGGTCGGGCTCTGCACCGGCTGGCGCTGCCGCCGCCGATAGGAGTTGATGAACGAGTTCGTCAGGATCCGGTAGAGCCACGCCTTGAGGTTGGTGCCCTCTTGGAACTGGTGGAAGGCCGCGAACGCCTTCATGTAGGCCTCTTGGACGAGGTCCTCCGCGTCAGCGGGGTTGCGCGTCATGCGCAGGGCGGCGGCGTACAACTGGTCGACGAAGGGCATGGCGTCCCGTTCGAACCTGGCTCGCCGCTGCTCCGGCGTCTCCGCTCGCGCCAACTCCGATTCCCCCCTCGACCGCGCTTGCGCCGAGGATACGCTGCCCCGGTAAGCCGGCGCCTGCGGAGCGGAGATCGCCGATCCGGCCGACCATCCCGGCGCGTGCAGCAGCCGCTGCCCCCAGTCGTGGTCCTCCGAGACCTCCGGACGCGGCGTGTGCATCAGTGTCAACACTGCTCCCTCATCTCGCGGTTCGGCCGCATTGCCGCTGGTCACGGCTGAGACCGACGTCCCGCCGGACACAACACCAACGGGCGCCTCGGGATTCCGCCGCTTCAAGATCGACACTCGTTCCCGCGGATGACACGCGTCACCGCGCCGAGTGGCGACACTTTCCCGGAAAGTTTGTGGATCTCGGGTCAGTCGCGGGCCCAGCCTCGGCCGGCCAGCCAGTCGACCACGATCTCGGCCGCTCGGCCCGCGACCTTGCGCAGGGAATGATCGGCGCCGGCCAGCACCTCGACGACGATGTCGTCGCCCGGCTCGGGACGCCCGAACGGGTCGCGGTCGCCGTTGACCACGACGGTCGGCAACCCGGTGCGGAGCTCGTCGGCCCGGCTGCGCTCGGGCCTGCCCGGCGGATGCAACGGGAACGCCAGCGCCACCAACCCCACGGCGCCCACAGCGGCGGCGGTGCGACACGCCACGCGCGCGCCGCTGGAGCGGCCGCCAGCGATCAGCGGCAGGGCGGCAAGGTCGCCCCGCAGCGCGGCCATCACCGCGGTCCACGCCGCGTCGAGTTGTCCGGCCGGAGCCGGCGCGCGCCGGCCGGCCACCCGGTACGGCTGCGTGACGCGGGCGACGGCCACGCCTCGGGCGAGCGCGAGGCGCCGCACCGCCAGCAGGTCAGCGGCGTCGACGCCACCGCCGGCGCCATGTCCGAGCGCGAGCAGGCTGACCGGATCCGGCGGCACGTCGAGCACCGCCGCAGCGGGGCCGAAGGGGGTGGCCACGGTTCGCTGCACGCTGGCCACTGTCGCACGGATCTCGCCGCGCGCGCGGCGAGATCGCCGGCCGCCCGGCCTATCGCAGGATGTCCGCTTCTTGCTCTTCGGTGCGCCAGGCCACCAGCATGGCGCGGCGCTCTCGCGGCGTCGTGCCGCCCCAGACGCCGTTGCAGTCGCCGGCCTCCAACGCCCACGCCAGGCACGAGCCCTGCACGTCGCAGGAGCGACACATCGCCAACGCGGCGTCGGCCGGCTCGCTCGGGGCCGGGAAGAACGTCTCAGGGTCCACTGTCCGGCAGCGCCCGCGCGCCCGCCACGCAACGTCGGCGCCACGCTCCCGCCAGGCCCTTAACAATCTCGGGTCCCGACGTGCTGCGGCAACCTCGTGCGGACGGGGCATCCGCGCCCGGGTCATGCACCCCACCTCCCCCGTGGAAGAGCGGATCGTCGATGAGCCTCATTTGTGGCACCCACAAGCGCTGTGTTCTACCCCACATGGAGGTAGGCACACAAGGGTCTGCGGGCGCGCCAGAAGAACTCCTGAGCATTTACTGAGCAAGAAGGCCCACGAAGTCTCAGAAAAGGGTTAAATCAACCGGCTCGGCACGCTCTACACCGGGTATTGAGCTAGTGACAGGCTGAATCAGGGCAGTGGAGTTGTTCCGCACGTCCCCGACCGCCTTTCCGACCGGACGCAGCTCGATCTCGGAGACCCATTCCAGCCCTGGCGGCCGCAGCAACTCAGCCGCCTCCGCCGCTGGCGCGGGCGCGCCGTCAGCGCCCAGCCACGCCGCCCAGCGATCCTCGCCAAGCGCCAACGGCATCCGGTCGTGCACCATCCGCAGATCGCCGAGCGCCGCTGTCGTGAGGATCGTGCACGTGATCATCCGACCGCCCGGCGAGGCGGCGCCGGGGCGCGGCGACGAACCGGCGTCACCGGATCCCGGGGCGGATCTGATCTCCCACAGGCCGGCGAAGGTCAGCACCCCGCCGTGACGCGGCGTCAGGTAGTACGGCTGCACCGGCCCGCCGTCGTCGGGGCGCTGCCACTCGTACCACCCGTCCGCCGGCACCAGGCAACGACGGCGGGCGAAGGGCCTCCGGTACGCGCGCGAGGTCGCCGCCGTCTCGGCCCTCGCGTTGATCATCCGCGCCCCGGCCCGGAGGTCGGACTCCCAGGGCGGCAGCAGGCCCCAACGCGCCCGTGACACCAGCCGGCGCTCCCCCGACATCCGCACCACGTGCACCGGATCGGTCGGCGCCACGTTGTAGTTCGGCTCGATCGCCTCGTCGCCGGTCTCGGAGTCAGCGTCGTAGAACGCCGCCAAATCCGCCGCGTCGCGCGTCGACGCATACCGCCCACACATGGGACATCACGTTACCCGCGCCCACCGACACGGCGGGCCCCTCACGCTGCGTGGCAGGCGACCCCACGAGGCGCCCGACCGAACGCCCCGATGTCGCCCGGACCAGGCAGACTGATCACGTGACAGAACCGGGTGGCGGAGGCGAGCGGTCCAACCCCGGCGGGCACCGAGCCCGGCCGGGGGTCAAACCCTGGCACGCTCCGCGCGCCGCCGGGCCGGTGCACGCCACGGTGAGCCTGCCCGGCTCCAAGTCCATCACCGCCCGGGCGCTGATCCTGGCGGCCGTCTCGGTCGGCTCCAGCACTCTGCGGCACCCGCTCGCCGCCCGGGACACCGAGCTCATGGCGGCCGGCCTACGCGCCATGGGAACCCACATCTCCACTGTCGACAACGACCTGTGGCTGGTCCGCCCACGGCCGCTGAGCGGTCCCGCCCACGTTGACGTGGGGCTCGCCGGCACCGTGATGCGGTTCCTGCCGCCCGTGGCGGCGCTCGCCGCCGGGCCGGTGTCGTTCGACGGCGACCCCCGAGCCCGGCAGCGCCCGCTGGCGCCGCTGACCAGCGCGCTGCGCCAACTCGGGGTGGTCGTGGAGGACGACGGGCGGGGAACTCTGCCGATCACCGTGCGCGGCGCCGGGCAGGTCCGCGGCGGGCGTGTGGCGATCGACGCGTCAGCGTCCAGCCAACTGGTCAGCGGCCTCCTGCTGGCCGCTCCCGACTTCGACGAGGGCCTGGTGCTACGCCACGAAGGCTCCCTGCTGCCGAGCGCGCCGCACATCCGGCTGACCGTGTCGATGCTGCGGGCGGTCGGCGCCGCCATCGACGACTCGGTGCCCAACACGTGGGTGGTGGAGCCGGGCCGGATCGCCGGGCGGGCCTGGACCATCGAGCCGGACCTGTCCAACGCGGCGCCGTTCCTCGCGGCCGCGCTGGTCACCGCCGGCAGCGTGACCGTGACCGACTGGCCGGCCCGCACGAATCAGCCCGGGGACGCGCTGAAGCTGCTCCTGACCGCGATGGGAGCCCAGGTGCGGATGTCGGCGCGCGGGCTCACCGTCACCGGTGGCGAACGGATTCGCGGCATCGAGGCCGACCTGTCGGCCGTGAGCGAGCTGGTGCCGGTGCTCGCCGCGCTCTGCGCGTTGGCCGACTCCCCGTCCACGCTGCGTGGGATCGGTCACATCCGCGGTCACGAGACTGACCGGATCGCGGCGCTGGCCAGGGAGCTGAGCGGGTTGGGCGCCGGCGTGGCGGAGACCGCCGACGGTCTGGCGATCACGCCTCGCCCGCTGCGCGGCGGCGTGTTCACCACGTACGACGACCACCGCCTCGCCACCGCCGCCGCCGTGGTCGGCCTGGCGGTCGACGGGGTGGTGCTCTCCGACGTCGCGTGCACCACCAAGACGCTGCCGACGTTCACGGCGCTGTGGAGCAAAATGCTGACCGGCGGGGGGCGACGCTGAAGCGACGCCGCGAGTACGACGAGGACGACGTGCGGGTGCGCCCCGGACGCGGGTCGCGGCCACGCACCCGGATCCGCCCCCGCCACACCGACGCCGCGCCCGGCTTCGTGATCGCCGTCGACCGCGGCCGTTACACCTGCGTCGTGGCGGACCGCAGGGTCACCGCGATGCGCGCCCGCGAACTCGGGCGCAAGTCCGTCGTCGTGGGCGACCGCGTGGAGATCGTGGGCGACACGAGCGGCCGGCCCGACAGCCTCGGGCGGATCGTGCGGATCAGCCCACGCCGTTCGGTGCTGCGGCGCACCGCGGACGACGACGATCCCGCGGAGCGGGTGATCGTCGCCAACGCCGACCAGTTGGCGATCGTCGCCTCCCTGGTCGACCCGCCGCCCAGGACCGGGTTCATCGACCGGTGTCTGGTGGCGGCGTACGACGCGGACATCGCGCCCCTGCTCTGCCTCACGAAGGCGGACCTCGCCGCCGGCACGCCGGTGCTGGACTACTACTCCGATCTCGACCTGCCGCACGTCACCACCCGCCACGACGAGCCGCCGGCGGCGCTGGCGGAGGCGCTCGCCGGCAAGCTGTCTGTCATGGTCGGCCATTCCGGTGTCGGCAAGTCCACGCTGGTCAATCAGCTGGTCCCGGGCGCGGACCGGGCCGTCGGCGTGGTGAGCGCGATCGGCAAAGGTCGCCACACCTCGACCAGCGCGGTCGTGTTCGAGCTGCCCGGCGGCGGATGGATCGTCGACACCCCGGGGGTGCGCTCCTTCGGGCTGGCCCACGTCTCGGCAGCCAGCCTGCTGCACGGGTTCCCCGACCTGGCTCCCGCGACCGAGGAGTGCCCGTCGGGGTGCGACCACAGCGGCGACGACCCGGAGTGCGCGCTCGACGCCTGGGTCGCGGCTGGCAACGCCGATCCGCGGCGACTCGCCTCGTACCGCCGGCTGTTGGCCTCCCGCGCCGCCGAAGACTGGACCGGGAGTTGACAACGGCGGCGCAGGCGTCCGCACGAGTGCGGCGATTTGGCCACACGGGCGACTGCGCGCCGCCCGCCGCTAACGCCCGCTGCCGCATCTAGGCTAGGTTGCGCCCATGAAGCGAGTGCGTGAGGTCTCCACTGCGGCGCGAGGGGCGGCATGAGCGGATACGGCGACGACATGTCGCTCGCCCACGTGCTCGCCGACACCGCCGACAGCGTCGCGATGTCCCGGTTCCGGGCGCGCGACCTGCGGGTCAAGTCCAAACCGGACCTCACGCCCGTCACCGACGCGGACACCGCGATCGAAGACGCCCTGCGCGGCACGATCGCGCGGGCCCGCCCCCGGGACGGCGTGCTCGGCGAAGAGTTCGGCAGCAGCGAGCCCGCGGCCTGGCCGGCCGCCCGGCGCTGGATCATCGACCCGATCGACGGCACCAAGAACTTCGTGCGCGGAGTGCCGGTGTGGGCCACCCTGATCGCGCTGCTCGCCGGGGACCAGCCGGTGGTCGGGCTGGTGAGCGCGCCCGCGCTGGGCCGGCGCTGGTGGGCCGCGAAGGGCACCGGGGCGTACGCGGGGAAACACCAGCACGCCGCGACCCGGATCCACGTCTCGGATATCGCCCGGATGGAGGACGCCTCGCTGAGCTACTCGTCGCTGACCGGCTGGGACGAGCAGGGCCGGCTGCCCGGGATGCTGGATCTCGCCCTCGGGGTGTGGCGCAGCCGCGCGTACGGCGACTTCTACAGCTACATGCTCCTCGCCGAGGGGGCCGTGGACGTCGCGTGCGAGCCCGAGGTCTCACTGTGGGACCTGGCGGCGCTGGCCCCGATCGTCACGGAGGCCGGCGGCGCGTTCACCGACCTGGAGGGGCGGCCAGGCCCGGCAGGCGGCAGCGCCGTCGCCACCAACGGCAAGCTCCACGAGGACGTGCTGCACCACCTCAGGCCCCGATGAAGGCCCCGCGGGGCGAATCACCCGGCACGGGGGAACTCCGGCGCGTGGACGGACGTTGACGGGCAGCGGCGTGGCGAGCCGGTCTATCCTCGCCGGGTGATGACTGCGGGTTGGCTCTTCCTGGCGGCGATGATCGCCATGTACGGAGTCGCCAACCTGCTGCAGGCCATCGCCGCGTCGCGGGTCACCATCCACCACACGCTCGACCCGAGCCTGCTGCTCAAGTTGGCCAGCCACAAGACGTACGTGATCGGGCTCGGCTGTCAGCTCACGGGGTACATCCTCGCGGTGTTCGCCCGGCGCGACCTGCCGTTGTTCCTGGTGCAGGCGAGCGTCGCGGCCGGCCTGGGAGTGACCGCGGTGCTCGGGGTGCTGGTGCTCAAGTGGCGGCTGCCCCGCGCCGAGGTGGCGCTGCTCGGCATGTTGATCATCGGTGTCACCGCGCTGGTGCTCTCGGCCCACCCCGGCCCGCCGCGGAAGGCGTCGGCCACGATCCTGGCCGGCCTGGTGGCGGCGCTGGTGCTGGTCGCGGTCGCGGGCTTCTTCGTGGTGCGGATCCAGGGCCCGCCGGGCGCCGTGGCCCTGGGTGGGGTGGCCGGCGTCGCGTTCGGCGCCGCCGCGGTCGCGTCCCGGCCGCTGGCCAACCTGGACGACCTCAGCGGCGTGTTCAGCGATCCGCTGCTCTACCTGTTGATCGCGCACTCGATAGTGGGCCAACTGCTGTTCGGGTTGGCCCTGCAGCGCGGCAGCACCACAGCGGCGGTGGCGTCGATGGACGCGGCGTTCGCGGTGCCCCCGGCCGCGGTCGGCCTGCTGCTGCTGGGCGACCGGATCGAGCCGGGCCGGGAGTGGCTGGCCGCTGTCGGGTTCACCGTGACACTGGCCTCCGTCGTTGGCCTGACCAGGTATGCCGAGCCCCAGTACCACCACCGGGCACGTGAGCCCGCGCCGGTGCTTGTGAGCAGCGGTCGAAGGCGCCGAGTCTAGGGCGTGACGCATCAAGCGACTCGACGCCTTCGCTAGGGTGAACGGCCATGGGGAGCCAACTGGGCGCGTTTTTGCGGGAGTTCGCGCGTAACCCGCAGCGCACGGGAGCCCTCGCGCCGAGCTCCCCCGAGCTGGCGCGGGAGGCGGTGCTGCCGATCCCCAGCAGCGGGGACCCCGTGGTGGTCGAGCTGGGGCCGGGCACCGGCTCGTTCACCGGCGCCATCCAGGACCGTCTGTCCGGCCGCGGCCACCACGTGGCCGTCGAGCTCAACCCGCGTTTCGCGGAGCTGCTCCAGGTGAACTTCCCGGCCGTCGACGTGGCCACCGACGACGCCACCCACCTCGCGTCGCTGCTGGCCGACCGGTCCATCGAACGCGCCGACGTGATCATCAGCGGCCTGCCGTGGGCGATCTTCCCGGACGAGGTGCAGACGGGCCTGATGGACGCGGTGACCGCCTCGTTGTGCCCCGCCGGGGCGTTCACCAGCTTCGCGTACCTGCACGCGCTCCGGCTGCCGCCCGCGCGGCGATTCCGGGCGCTGCTGCGGGAGACCTTCGAAGAGGTCGTCGTGGGCCGCACCGTGTGGCAGAACCTGCCCCCGGCGAGGGTCTACTTCGCCCGCAGGCCGCGTCAGCGGTCCGTGGACGGGCTCCGCCCGGCCAGCTCGCAGTAGATCACCGAGGCGTCGTCGTGACGCTTGTGGCGGGGCAGGCGCTCGCCGTTCGGATCGGCGTGCTCGGCGCGGCGTACCAGCGAAATCAGGTGGTGCGGCCCCGCGTCCCGCACGGTGTCCAGCAGGCCCTGCCAACCCATGAGGTGGTACGGGTCGACCGCGCATGACGCGCCGTCGGTGAGCAGCGCCGCGCGGACGAGCCGGCCGGGGCCGGCGAGGGGCACGGCGCCGGTGACAGCGTGACGCGCCGCTTCGGGGTCGGCGGCGGCGATCCAGTAGCCGTTCGGGCGGTTGGCGCGCGTGCGCTTGTCGATCAACGCCTGGAGCCGTCGGGCGCGGTCGCGAATTCGGGCGTCGGGCCCGTGCCGGAGATGGCGCAGGTCGGTGACGACCTCGATCCGGCCGGCGCGGTCGAACACGAGGGAGCTGTCGGAGAGCACGAGATAGTCGGCGCGGCTCGTCGCCGCGCGGCTCGCCGCGGCGCCCTCGGTGACGCGTAGGAGGCAGACGGTCGACTGAGGCGTGTGCGGGTGGTCGAGGTCGCAGGTGGCGCCGTGGTCGTCGCACACCGACCGGATCGCCCCGGCGAGCAGCTCGACCAGCGGCCGCGCCGGATCTTCCGTGTGGCCGGCCGCCAGATGCCCGCCGAGGCGCCTGGCGTGCCACGCCGGGCCGTGCGCGCAGCCGGTCTCCACGCCCGGCAAGACGGTCACCCCGTCCAGCACGGCGGCGAGGTCGGGCGTGGCGAACGCGAAGTCCTCGTTGGCGCTGCCGTCCGCCAGCCGGTCCGGCGACGGCTGGCACGCCAGCGACACCTGAACCATGCCGGCATCGTACGGCCCGCCCGGTGAACGTTGGTCACTTGGTGAAGCTGCGGAAGCCGACGTAGTCGTACCGGTCCCAGGCCGACGGGTCGACGTGCAGCTTGATCGACAGGATCCCGACGCCTTCCGTGGCGTTCATCGCGCTGATGAACAGGTCGTTGCCGAGATTGAGCCCGGTGTGGCCCGACACGCCCTTCACGGCGCTGTGGAACGCCACGATGTCGCCCATGTCCGCGAGCTGACCTGGCTTGAGGTCGGCGGGGTCGCGGGTGTCTTTGGTCTTCTTCCATCCGCCGGCGCCGTCCGGGACGTGCTTTTCGAACACGCCGCCTGACAGGATGTAACGCGCCACGCGCGTGCCTTTGGCGTCGAACTCGTCGATCTCCGCGATCGCAGTGCCGTCGGCGCTCAGGCGCAGCAGCTCCGAGTACGGGAAGTGCTTGAGATCTTTGCCGGGCGTGAGCTTCGGCTCGCCCTTCGAGACGGTCGCGGCGAGATCGCTGGCCTGGTACGCCCAGGTGCGGTCCGAGCCGTAGAACGGGTACTTCTTCTTGCCGATGTCCCCGCCGGACGTGGCGAGGTAGGAGTCCGCGACCAGCTTGTTGCACTTCCACGCTGTCGGCCCGAACGCGCCGGTGCTGCCCTTCTCGGCCGGGTTCCGGCCGCCGACAACGCCGCCGCTGCTGGTCATCCAGGCCCGGTTCGCCGCGCTGGCCGCCCCGGCGCGCAGCGGCGAGAGGTTCAGCTTCTCAGCGGCGAAGACCACCGCCCGGAGCCGGGGCGGCAACTTGTCCAACGACGGGTGCGCGAGGATCTCCTTGGCGAGCCGGAACGCGACCACGTACAGACGCACGTCGAAGTGGGTGTCGTCGCCGAGCGGGCCCTTGGGGCCGTGCAGTCTCGCGTACGAGATGACGTGCTTCAACGCCGCGGACTCGCGGGTGCGGCCGGCCCGGGAGCCGATCGCGTCGACCAGCGCCTCGCCGACCAGGTGCAGCAGGTCGACCGGGTTCGGCGCCTTCACCGGCGCCGGTCCCGCGGCAAGCGGGGAGCGTTGGATGCGGGCCAGCGACGCGACGTACTCCTGCACGGCCTGGTTCCCGGCGGCGCGCTGCAGCCACCGCAGGGTCGGCGCGTCTGCCATGCCCAGGGCGTGGGGGCGCGCCGTCGCTCCTGACGCCCTGTGGACGGCAGGCTCGGCGGATCGTCGGACCCGGCTCTCGTGGCGATCCCGCTGCATGGCGCACCTCTCAGGTCCACGGTGGGGACCGTGAAGCGCGTTTCCAACCGGCGGCCGGGCGCCCGCCCAGGCGCCATCGAGTGCCCCATGGGGCAGCCGTCTGCCTGAGGAACGCCTTCCTGAGACACCGTGCCGCGCCCCGCCCCGACGATGCGAGGATGGGTCTCGACGCTCCTCCGGGAGGAATCACATGGATCCAGCCGGGATGCCCTGATGCGGGTGGCGCTGTTCGTGACGTGTCTGGCGGACGCGTTGTTCCCGCAGGTCGGGCGGGCGACCGTGGCGCTGCTGGAGCGGCTGGGCCACGAGGTGGTGTTCCCGGCCGGGCAGACCTGCTGCGGCCAGATGCACGTCAACACCGGCTACCAGCGCGACGCGCTGCCGCTGATCCGCCGCCACGTCGCGAGCTTCCAGGGGTACGACGCGGTGGTGGCGCCGTCCGGCTCGTGTGTCGGCTGCGTCCGGCACCAGCACGAGATGGTCGCCCGCCGGTTCGACCGCGACCGGCTCGCCGATCAGGCGGCCGCGGTCGCCGCGCGCACCTACGAGCTGTCGGAGTTCCTGGTCGACGTGCTCCGGGTGACCGACGTGGGGGCCTACTTCCCGCACCGGGTGACGTACCACCCGACCTGCCACTCGCTGCGGATGCTGCGGGTGGGCGACAAGCCGCTGCGGCTGCTGCGGAACGTGCGCGGCATCGACCTGACAGAGCTCCCGGAGGCCGACGAGTGCTGCGGCTTCGGCGGCACCTTCTCGGTGAAGAACCCCGACACGTCGACCGCGATGCTCGCCGACAAGATGCGCAACGTGCTCGCCACCGGCGCGGAGGTGGTGAGCGCCGGAGACTCCTCCTGCCTGATGCACATCGGCGGCGGCCTGTCCCGGCTGCGCGCCGGCGCCCGGACACTGCATCTGGCCGAGATCCTCGCGACCACGGAGGACGGCGCGCGATGAGCACATTCCTGGGAATGCCTGCCCACGCGCCGCGCGGTGTCGGCGGGCTGCACGGCGACGAGCCGTTTCCGGCCGCGGCGCGGCGGGCGCTGGCGGACAGCCAACTGCGCCGCAACATCGGAAACGCGACCAGCACGATCCGCGCCAAGCGCGCGGCGGTGGTCGGCGAGGTCCCCGACTGGGAGGAGCTGCGGCTCGCCGGCGAGGCGATCAAGGCGGCTGTGATGGCGCGGCTCGACGTGCACCTGGAGCGGCTGGAACAGGAGGTCACCGCCCGCGGCGGCGTGGTGCACTGGGCGCGCGACGCCACTGAGGCCAACCGCATCGTCACCGACCTGGTGCGCGCCACGGGGTCGGACGAGGCAGTCAAAGTCAAGTCGATGGCCACCCAGGAGATCGGGCTCAACGAAGCCCTCGAAGCGGCGGGCATCGCCGCGGTCGAGACCGACCTCGCGGAGCTGATCGTGCAGTTGGGGCACGACCAGCCCTCGCACATCCTGGTGCCCGCGATCCACCGCAACCGGTCGGAGATCCGGGAGATCTTCCTGCGCGAGATGCCCGACGCGCCCGCCGACCTCACCGACGACCCGGCCGCGCTCGCCGCCGCCGCCCGCGCGCACCTGCGGCGCAAGTTCCTCTCCGCCCGGGTGGCGATCTCCGGCGCCAACTTCGCGGTCGCGGAGACCGGAACGCTGCTGGTGGTCGAGTCCGAGGGCAACGGGCGGATGTGCCTGACCCTGCCGCAGACCCTGATCACGGTGATGGGGATCGAGAAGCTCGTCCCGACCTGGACCGATCTGGAGGTGTTCCTGCAGCTGCTCCCCCGCTCCTCCACCGGCGAGCGGATGAACCCCTACACCTCGGCGTGGACCGGCGTAACGCCCGGCGACGGGCCACAGGAGTTCCACCTGGTGCTGTTGGACAACGGGCGCACCGCTGCCCTGGCGGACCCGGTCGGCCGCTCAGCGTTGCACTGCATCCGATGCAGCGCCTGCCTCAACGTCTGCCCGGTGTACCAGCGGACCGGCGGCCACGCGTACGGCTCGGTCTACCCGGGGCCGATCGGCGCCGTGCTCACCCCGCAGCTCACCGGCGTCGAAGAGAACCCCTCCCTGCCGTACGCCTCCAGCCTGTGCGGCGCGTGCTTCGACGCCTGCCCGGTCCGCATCGACATCCCCGGCCTGCTGGTCCACCTGCGCGCGCAGCACACCGAACAGCAGCGCGAACGGCACATGCTGCCCACCGCGGAGGCGGCCGCGATGAGCGTGGCCTCCTGGGTGATGGCCGACCCGCGTCGGTTCGCCCGCGCCGAGAAGGCGGCGCGCGCCGCACGGCTGCTCGCCAACCGGCAGGGCCGGCTGACGACCCTGCCGCCGCCGCTGTCGGGTTGGAGCAGCAGCCGCGACGCGCCAGCCCCGCCTCGGGAGACGTTCCGGGAGTGGTGGGCACGCACTCGCGGAGGGCGCTCATGAACAGCGCGCGTGAGGAGGTGCTGGCCCGGATCCGGGCCGCGATCCAGGGAGCGGAGACGCCCGAGGCGCCGCGAGCGTACCGACGCGCCGGAGAACACTCCCCCGGCGCGGACGAGCTGATCGACCAGCTCGAAGGCCGGCTCGTCGACTACCGGGCCACCGTGCACCGGGCCGCCGCCGGCCAGGTCGGCGAACAGGTGCGCGCAGTGCTCGCCAGCGCCCTTCCCGGCGGCGGCGTCCTCCCCGGCGGCGGCCAGGTGGTGATCCCACCCGGCCTGCCCAGCGACTGGATCCACGACGCGGTCACCGACACCGGCGAGCTGACCCCGACCGAACTCGACGGATTCGCCGCCGTGGTCACCGCCTGCGCCGGCGCGGCCGCCGAAACCGGCACCATCGTGCTCGACGGCTCACCGGACCAGGGACGACGCGTGATCACGCTGGTCCCCGACATCCACGTCTGCGTGGTACGCGCCGACCAGGTCGTCCAGACCGTGCCCGAACTGCTCGCGCGACTCGACCCGACCCGGCCGCTGACCTTCATCAGCGGCCCGTCGGCCACCAGCGACATCGAGCTGAACCGGGTCGAAGGCGTCCACGGCCCCCGACACCTGCACGTGATCCTCACCACATGGCCTTCCCATGGCTCGCCGCCAGCGCGCTGAGGCTGGTAACACCATTCGTGACGGCGACGAAGTCTGGAAAGGAGGCCCGGGGCCCGCTCTGCCGAGACCCCCTCGCGGTTGGGTCGCGGGTCTCTCGGCTTGGCTGCCATTCAATGGCGGCGAATCCCACGGTGAAACGACGGTCAAAAAAGTCAAGGGCCTGATCACCACTTCTGGTGACCAGGCCCACGACCTGCATCTTCTTGGTAGCGGGGGCAGGATTTGAACCTGCGACCTCTGGGTTATGAG